>NZ_JBKBWN010000025.1:6356-37412 GCF_046314235.1 Anaerobacillus sp. | reverse complement strand
TCCTTTTTCGTCCATTTTATAAACAGACATACTCCGTGAAAATTTCCTCACCTTCACCATGGCAACGGGCTCGGGTGTGTCAGCAACCTTCCACATCATCGCTGTCAACGACCAACATTAATTATTATATAGATTATACTAGAAGAAATCAAGTGTTTTCTATATTTATTGTCGATCGCACTTTTCCTATTATATAGACATACTTCTACTAATGCAAGCTTTCTCTAAAAAATTTATGCAATTATGCAGTATATAATATTTGCCATTTAACTAATACCCAAATATCCGTTGTGCTATTGGACTTTTAAGTTACAAAGAAAGCTGATCTACGTTCCTATTTCTCTATGATGTTTGACCGTTTTCTTCTATTATATTAACTTCATCATTTCACTACTGGAATGTAATATTGATTTTATTTTTCATCATGCTTAAAATAGAATTTAAGTACTGAAAGGAAGTGAGCTATGATTATAAAAATTCAACTGAAAGCGATGAATTAAAAATCTATCGGCAGCTGTATTTACGTAAGATTTTATTAGAAAAAGAAAAAGCGTACTTTACAAACCTTGAAAAAGGTTATCTTGGCGAATTAGCCTTTGATGGCATGTTTGATCAACAAGAAAGTGATTGGCTTATTCTAAATGATATACTCCTCGAGATAAACAACTCCATGTTTCAACTTGATAAGGTGGTAATAACTCCGGATATAACATACCTATTTGAAGTGAAAAATTACGAGGGTGATTATTATATTGAAGAAAACAATTGGTACTCCCTTGCTAAAACTGAAATTAAAAACCCTATTTTGCAATTGCAGCGTAGTCAATCCTCACTCCGTAGATTACTTAAACAAATAGGTTATGACTTCTCAGTCGAGGCATACTTAATTTTTATTAACCCAGAATTCCACTTATATAATGCGCCCCTTAGCTTCCCTATTATATACCCTACACAACTAAATCGTTTCCTTAATCAACTAAAAGCAAAAAAACATTACATTAAAGATAAACAAAACAAGTTTGCGGAAAAGTTGTTATCCTTACATGTTATCGACAACCCATATAACCGACTACCAAAATATCAATACGAAAATTTAAAGAAGGGTATTATATGCAACTTCTGTGGATCTTATATTACTGAAACAACCGAACGTTTCTACTTTGTTTGTAATAAATGTAGAAAAAAAGAACGAATTGAGAATGCGCTACTCCGAAGTATAGATGAATTCAGACTACTATTCCCAAACGAAAAACTTACGACAAACAAACTATATGATTGGTGCAAAATTATAAGTTCAAAAAAAATGATAAGAAGGGTACTGTTGCAAAACTTCGAGCATGTCGGCTGGGGTAAATCGTCTTATTATGTTAAAGAACAGTAGTTATGTTTTTTGATTTAAACTATTAGTGACTAAAATATATTTATACTTACAATCTTTAGAGTCAATTATGCATTAGTGACCCGACTTTTCTTCTAAGCTATTTTTCGGGCTCTATTGCCATCCATTAGTGACCCACACTTTCTCTGTAGACATTTTTCAGGCTCCATTGCCGCCTATTAGTGACCCACACTTTCTCTGTAGACATTTTTCAGGCTCCATTGCCGCCCATTAGTGACCCACATTTTCTCTGTACCATTTTTTCAGGCTCCATTGCCGCCCATTAGTGACCCACATTTTCTCTGTACCATTTTTTCAGGCTCCATTGCCGCCCATTAGTGACCCACATTTTCTCTGTACCCTTTTTTCGGGCTCCATTGCCGCCCATTAGTGACCCACATTTTCTCTGTACCCTTTTTTCGGGCTCCATTGCCGCCCATTAGTGACCCACATTTTCTTGTAAGCTATTTTTCGGGCTCCATTGCCGCCCATTAGTGACCCAGATTTTCTCGTAGCACTATCTCGGACTCTATTACCGCCAATAGCTCATATTTTCTCTCGATAAAATTTTTCAGGGCTCTATTTAAAGCTATTAGTTACCTAACGTTGACTCACCCTAATTTTTCGGGTCATAAGTAACCGGTGCTCCGCCCTCCCCCGCCACTGCAGACCTATAAACCAAACAAAAAGGTAACTCCCGAGGGAGTTACCTTTAGCATTTATATTACTCAGTGATAGTTGCAACTACTCCAGCGCCTACAGTACGGCCGCCTTCACGAATAGAGAACTTAGTTCCTTCTTCGATTGCGATTGGAGCGATTAGTTCAACAGTCATTTCGATGTTATCTCCAGGCATTACCATCTCAACGCCTTCTGGAAGTTGGATAATTCCAGTTACGTCAGTTGTACGGAAGTAGAACTGTGGACGGTAGTTAGAGAAGAATGGAGTATGACGTCCACCTTCTTCTTTAGAAAGAACATAAACTTCTGATTTGAATTTAGTGTGTGCTTTAACAGTACCTGGCTTAGCAAGTACTTGACCACGTTGGATATCATCACGAGATACACCACGAAGTAATGCACCAATGTTGTCTCCAGCTTCAGCATAGTCAAGAAGCTTACGGAACATTTCAACACCTGTTACAGTTGTTGATTTTGGCTCTTCAGTTAAACCAAGGATTTCGATTACATCCCCAACTTTAACTACTCCACGCTCAACGCGTCCAGTAGCAACTGTACCACGACCAGTGATTGAGAATACATCCTCAACTGGCATCATGAAAGGCTTGTCAGTTTGACGAGGTGGTGTTGGAATATAAGAATCTACAGCATCCATAAGTTCGAAGATTTTAGCTTCCCACTCAGCGTCTCCTTCAAGAGCTTTAAGAGCAGAACCTTTGATTACAGGAATGTCGTCTCCTGGGAAATCGTATTCTGTTAGAAGATCACGGATTTCCATTTCAACTAATTCTAATAATTCTTCGTCGTCTACCATGTCACACTTGTTCATGAATACAACAAGGTATGGTACACCTACTTGACGAGATAAAAGAATGTGCTCACGAGTTTGTGGCATTGGACCATCAGCAGCAGATACTACTAGGATACCGCCGTCCATTTGAGCAGCACCAGTGATCATGTTTTTAACATAGTCAGCATGTCCTGGGCAGTCAACGTGTGCATAGTGACGAGCATCAGTTTCGTACTCAACGTGTGCAGTTGAGATTGTGATACCACGCTCACGCTCTTCAGGAGCACCATCGATTTGATCATAAGCCATAGCTGTACCTTTACCAGACTTCTTGTGAAGTACTGTAGAGATTGCAGCAGTTAATGTAGTTTTACCATGGTCAACGTGTCCGATTGTACCAACGTTAGCATGCGTTTTCGAACGGTCGAATTTTTCTTTACCCATTTTAAAATTCCTCCTTAAAATAATCAGAATTAAGTTAATATAATTATAGGATAGGCAATCCTAAAATCACCTATCTTAGATTACAACATTTTACTCTTAAGTACAATAATCTTCAAAAATTATTGTCCAGTTTGCTTTTTAATGATTTCTTCAGAAATACTCTTCGGTACTTCTTCATAATGATCGAAGTGCATTGAGTAGTTTCCGCGTCCTTGTGTACGAGAACGTAGAGATGTTGCATAACCAAACATTTCAGAAAGTGGAACCATCGCACGAACTACTTGTGCATTTCCGCGGGATTCCATTCCTTCAACACGGCCACGACGGCTTGTTACATCTCCCATAATATCTCCCAAGTAATCTTCTGGAACAACCACTTCTACTTTCATGATTGGTTCAAGAATTGCTGGGTCACAATGAGATTTCGCGTTTTTAAGTGCCATAGATCCAGCAATCTTAAACGCCATTTCATTCGAGTCAACATCATGGTAAGATCCATCATAGATCGCTGCTTTAAGGTCTAATAACGGGTAACCTGCAAGCATTCCATTTTGCATAGACTCTTTAATACCAGCTTCAACAGCAGGTACGTATTCACGTGGTACTACACCACCGACAATCTTGTTTTCAAAGACGAACCCTGCGCCTTCCTCAAGAGGTGAGAACTCAATCCAAACGTGACCGTATTGTCCACGACCACCAGACTGACGAACGAACTTACCTTCAACTTTAGCCGATTTACGGATTGTTTCACGGTAAGCAACCTGAGGAGCTCCAACGTTTGCTTCTACTTTAAATTCACGGCGCATACGATCTACGATGATATCTAAGTGAAGCTCACCCATACCCGCGATAATCGTTTGTCCTGTTTCTTCATCAGTGTGAGTTTTGAACGTAGGATCTTCTTCAGCTAGTTTCGCAAGGGCCATACCCATCTTATCTTGGTCCGCTTTTGACTTCGGCTCAACTGATAAGTGAATTACTGGCTCTGGGAATACCATTGATTCTAAGATTACTTGGTTCTTCTCATCACATAATGTATCTCCAGTTGTAGTATCTTTAAGTCCTACTGCAGCTGCGATATCACCTGCATAGACCATTGAGATCTCTTCACGTGAGTTTGCGTGCATTTGTAGGATACGACCAATTCTTTCACGTTTACCTTTAGTTGAGTTAACAACATATGAACCAGAGTTAACTGTTCCTGAGTAAACACGGAAGAATGTAAGTCTACCAACGTAAGGGTCAGTCATAACTTTGAATGCAAGTGCTGAGAATGGTGCCTCATCGCTTGACTCACGAGTTACTTCTTCGTCTTCTGTATCAGGTAAAATACCTTTAATTGCAGGAACGTCAAGTGGTGATGGAAGGTAGTCAAGAACAGCATCTAATAGTAATTGGACACCTTTATTCTTGAATGCCGATCCACAAACTACTGGGAAAAATTCAACGTTAGTTGTGCCTTTGCGGATTCCCGCTTTTAGCTCATCTTTCGTGATTTCTTCACCTTCTAAATATTTCATCGTTAGATCTTCATCTAGTTCCGCTACTGCCTCAACTAGTTTTGTACGCCATTCTTCAGCCAATTCCTTATATTCTTCAGGAATTTCTACTGCATCACTACGCGTACCAAGATCATCTTCATAGAAGTAAGCACAATTTTCTACAAGATCGATTATCCCAGTAAACTCATCTTCAGCACCAATTGGTAACTGAACTGGGTGTGCATTAGCACCTAAACGATCATGGATTGTTCCTACTGAATATAAGAAATCTGCACCTAACTTATCCATTTTGTTAACGAATACAACACGAGGAACACCATATGTAGTTGCTTGACGCCATACAGTTTCTGTTTGTGGTTCTACACCTGATTGTGCATCTAATACCGCAACAGCTCCATCAAGTACACGTAATGAACGTTCAACTTCAACTGTGAAGTCTACGTGTCCAGGTGTATCGATAATGTTAATACGGTGACCTTTCCATTGAGCAGTTGTTGCAGCAGATGTGATTGTGATACCACGCTCTTGCTCTTGCTCCATCCAGTCCATTTGGGAAGCCCCTTCATGAGTTTCACCAATTTTATGGATACGGCCTGTATAGAAAAGAATACGTTCAGTACATGTTGTTTTACCAGCATCAATGTGTGCCATGATACCAATATTACGTGTCTTTTCTAAGGAGAACTCTCTTGCCATAGGTTTCTTTCTCCTTTCTAATGTTGAGAAAATTTTTGTTTTTTATAGCATAACAAGCCTGACGATCGACGTTTAACAAATTGTTAAACGTCCGTCCGACTCTTTTTGCTATAAAAATAAGATAAGTTCGTTTAATCCTACCAACGATAGTGAGCGAATGCTTTGTTCGCTTCTGCCATCTTGTGTGTATCTTCACGCTTTTTAACAGATGCTCCAGTGTTGTTAGCAGCATCCATGATTTCGTTAGCTAAACGCTCTTCCATCGTTTTTTCTCCACGAAGACGAGAGTAGTTTACTAACCAACGAAGTCCTAGCGTCGTACGGCGCTCAGGTTTAACTTCGATCGGCACTTGATAGTTAGCACCACCTACACGGCGTGCTTTAACTTCAAGAACTGGCATGATGTTTTTAATAGCTTGTTCGAAAACTTCCATTGGATTATTCCCAGTACGTTCTTGAACAAGGTCAAACGCTCTGTATAAAATCGTTTGAGCTACCCCTCTCTTACCATCAACCATAATACGGTTGATAAGACGAGTTACTAACTTTGAATTATATAATGGATCAGGTAATACATCTCTACGAACTACAGGTCCTTTACGAGGCATTATTTCCCCTCCTTTCAATCGTTAAACAATTTATTTTTCTAGCATTATTTTTTTGCAGCTTTTGGTCTCTTAGTACCATACTTAGAGCGACCTTGCATACGGTTTTGTACACCAGCTGTATCTAGAGCTCCACGTACAATGTGGTAACGTACCCCTGGTAAGTCTTTTACACGACCACCGCGAATAAGTACTACGCTGTGCTCTTGTAGGTTGTGACCAATACCTGGAATGTATGCAGTTACCTCAATTCCGTTTGTTAAACGTACACGAGCATACTTACGTAATGCTGAGTTCGGTTTCTTCGGAGTCATCGTACCAACACGAGTACATACACCACGTTTTTGAGGTGAAGACTGGTTTGTTTGAGACTTCTTGAAGCTGTTGTAACCTTTATTTAACGCAGGAGAGTCAGACTTTTTAACTTTATCTGTACGACCTTTACGTACCAATTGGTTAATTGTAGGCATTTGTTTTTCCTCCTTCCCTAATACATTTTTAAAGACCACTGAGCCAGGTGGTTCATCAATTTCCGAAAGTAACGTTTTTGCCAAAGTTATAAACTTCAGCAAAAACGTATTTTACTTCAATATCGCTACAGTGGCTGCTGATACATCAATTCCACAAGCTTTTCCAAGCTTTTTCATGGATTGAACTTTTATGGTAGGGACGTCTTTTTTTTCTGCTAAAGCTACTACCTTATAAATTACTTTATAATCAGCATCGCTCGCAATATATAACTCTTTAACGATCCCATCCTCTAAAGCCTTTAATGTTTGTTTCGTGCCAATGACCTTTTCTTCAGCCTGTGCTACTTTTTCATAAGACATGTTTTATCCTCCAAAGTATCAGGTATCTTTGACGCACTTAGATATAATACCACCCTTGTGTGTCACTGTCAACTTTTTTTAGTCGTGAAGTACAATTTCTTTTTCAGTATCATGTACTTCTACATCTCCATCTTCTTCTTGACCTTCAATCGCTAGGTCAATGTTACGATAGCGTGCCATTCCCGTACCAGCCGGAATTAACTTACCGATAATAACATTTTCCTTAAGTCCAAGAAGCTCATCACGCTTACCTTTAATAGCTGCATCAGTAAGAACACGTGTTGTTTCTTGGAATGATGCTGCCGATAAGAATGAATCTGTTTCTAGTGAAGCTTTCGTAATACCTAGTAGAACCGGACGACCTGTTGCAGGTTGACCACCAGTTAATAACACTTTCTTGTTCGCGTCATTGAAATGTTGGATTTCGATAAGTGATCCTGGTAATACTTCCGTCTCACCAGCGTCTAATACTCTTACTTTTCTTAGCATTTGACGTACCATTACCTCAACGTGCTTATCGCCAATTTCTACCCCTTGCATTCGGTAAACTTTTTGTACTTCTCGCAGCAAGTATTCTTGTACTCCATTGATACCAGAAACTTTTAATAATTCTTTCGGGTCAATCGAACCTTCTGTTAACTCTTCACCAGCAATTACTTCTTGGCCAATAGTTACTTTAATTCTAGCTCCGTAAGGAATTGGATAGTTTCTAGTTTCAATTTCGCCTTGGACAGTCACTTCGCGTTTGTCTGTTACATCCGAAACATCGATAACTTTCCCATCGATCTCTGAGATAACCGCTTGACCTTTTGGATTACGCGCTTCAAATAGCTCCTGGATACGCGGTAAACCTTGAGTGATATCATCTCCGGCTACCCCACCCGTATGGAACGTACGCATTGTAAGCTGTGTTCCAGGTTCCCCGATTGATTGGGCAGCAATAATACCTACCGCTTCCCCAACTTCAACATCAGAACCTGTAGCTAAGTTACGACCATAACATTTCTTACAAACACCGTGTCTTGTGTCACAAGTAAATGCTGAACGAATTGTTACATGAGTAATGCCTGCATCTTCAATTTCCTTAGCAGTATCTTCTGTAATAAGCTCGTTTTTACCGATAATAACCGCTTTTGTTTCAGGGTGATATACTGTCTTAAATATGAAACGTCCAACTAGACGATCGTATAAACCTTCAATAATTTCAGTTCCATCTTTAATTGCCGCAACTTCTAAGCCTCTATCTGTACCACAATCGTCATCACGAACGATAACATCTTGCGCAACGTCAACTAAACGACGCGTTAAGTAACCTGAGTCAGCTGTTTTAAGCGCTGTATCAGCAAGACCTTTACGAGCACCGTGAGTAGAGATAAAGTACTCTAATACTGTTAAACCTTCACGGAAACTTGATTTAATCGGTAACTCAATAATACGTCCAGATGGATTTGCCATAAGACCACGCATCCCAGCAAGCTGAGTAAAGTTTGATGCGTTACCACGGGCACCAGAGTCACTCATCATAAAGATTGGATTTAATTTATCGAGAGTTCCCATTAACTTATCTTGAATGACATCTTTAGCAGCACTCCAAATCGAGATAACCCGATCATATCGCTCTTCTTCTGTAATTAAACCACGACGGAATTGTTTTACAACTCTATCTACTTTTAATTCAGATTCCGCTAAAATTTCTTTCTTTTCTGGTAGTACAACAATGTCAGCTACCCCTACGGTAATACCAGCCTTTGTAGAGTATTTAAATCCTAATGCTTTCATTCTATCTAACATCTTAGACGTCTCTGAAATTTTAAAGATTTTAAATACCTCTGCAATGATATTACCTAAGAAACCTTTCTTAAACGGAGTTACTACATCACGTTCTTGGAATATTTCCTTTACATTCGAGCCCATTGGCACAATATATCTTTCAGGAGTTGCTTCCTGTAGATTTGTCATTGATGGCTCATTAATGTACGGGAAAGTTTCAGGTAAAATTTCGTTGAAAATCAATTTACCAACTGACGTCAACAATAGTTGTCCTTGTTGTTCTTCCGTGAATGTCGTCTTCTGTAAAGATGCAACTGGAATTGCCACACGGCTGTGTAAGTGAACATAACCATTTTGGTAGGCAATAATTGCTTCATTAGTGTCCTTAAAGACAAAACCTTCGCCAACAGCATCTTTACGCTCTAATGTTAAGTAATAGTTACCTAATACCATATCCTGAGATGGTGTAACAACTGGCTTACCATCTTTTGGATTTAGAATGTTTTGTGCTGCTAACATTAAAATTCTTGCTTCAGCTTGCGCTTCAGCCGAAAGCGGAACGTGAACAGCCATCTGATCACCATCGAAGTCAGCATTATAAGCTGTACAAACAAGTGGGTGAAGTTTAATTGCTCTTCCCTCAACTAAAGTTGGTTCGAATGCCTGAATTCCTAGACGGTGAAGCGTAGGGGCACGGTTTAATAAAACCGGATGCTCTCTAATTACTTCTTCTAATACGTCCCAAACTTCTGGTTGAACTCGTTCAACTTTTCGTTTTGCGCTTTTTATATTGTGGGCAATTCCTTGGGCTACCAATTCCTTCATAACAAATGGTTTAAATAACTCAAGTGCCATTTCTTTAGGTAAACCACATTGATACATTTGCAGTTGTGGTCCAACTACGATTACCGAACGTCCTGAATAGTCAACACGCTTCCCTAACAAGTTTTGACGGAAACGCCCTTGCTTCCCTTTAAGCATATGCGACAAAGATTTTAACGGCCTGTTACCAGGACCAGTTACAGGACGGCCACGACGACCATTGTCAATTAAAGCATCAACCGCTTCCTGAAGCATACGTTTTTCGTTTTGAACAATGATATTCGGTGCTCCAAGGTCTAAAAGACGCTTTAGACGGTTGTTTCTATTAATTACCCGACGGTATAAATCGTTCAAATCAGATGTTGCAAAACGGCCCCCATCTAATTGAACCATTGGACGAAGCTCAGGTGGAATTACAGGAAGTACATCAAGGATCATCCATGAAGGCTCATTTCCTGAATTTCTAAAAGCTTCTAGAACTTCTAGGCGTTTAATCGCTCGAGTTCGACGCTGTCCTTGCGCAGTTACTAATTCTTCTTTTAATAAATCAACCTCTTTTTCTAGGTCGATGTCTGATAAAAGTTTTCTAATAGCTTCCGCTCCCATTTGTGCAGTGAAGCCTTTGCCATACTTTTCACGATAAGTACGGTATTCTTTTTCAGAAAGTAGTTGCTTTGTGTCAAGTGGCGTATCACCAGCATCTGTTACCACATAAGAAGCAAAATAAATAACTTCTTCTAAAGAACGTGGTGACATGTCTAATACAAGACCCATACGGCTTGGAATGCCCTTAAAGTACCATATGTGTGAAACAGGGGCAGCTAACTCAATATGCCCCATACGCTCACGACGAACCTTTGCTCTAGTTACCTCTACACCACAACGGTCACAAACTACACCTTTATAACGAACACGCTTGTATTTACCACAATGACATTCCCAGTCTTTTGTAGGACCAAATATCCTTTCGCAAAAAAGACCGTCTTTTTCTGGTTTTAATGTACGATAATTAATCGTTTCTGGTTTCTTAACCTCACCGCGAGACCATGATCGGATTTTATTCGGTGAAGCAAGACCAATTTTCATGTATTCGAAATTGTTTACATCTATCAAGGGGTCAACCTCCCTTTCGGCTTTCAGGTTCTACGATTATCCGTTTGATTCAGTAGATTCAATATTTAAATTTAACTTATCATTCGTTTGCTCATCATCGTCAAGATCGCGCATCTCAATCTCTTCTTCATTACTAGATAGCATCTTAACATCCATACCCAAACTTTGTAGTTCTTTAATTAATACTTTAAACGATTCTGGAACACCTGGTTCTGGAACATTTTCACCTTTTACAATTGCTTCATATGTTTTCACACGACCGATTACGTCATCTGATTTAACAGTAAGAATTTCTTGTAATGTGTAAGCTGCACCATATGCTTCAAGCGCCCAAACTTCCATCTCTCCAAAGCGCTGTCCACCAAATTGTGCTTTACCACCAAGTGGTTGCTGCGTCACTAGAGAGTATGGTCCAGTTGATCTAGCATGAAGCTTATCATCAACCATGTGAGCAAGTTTAATCATATACATAATACCTACTGAAATACGATTATCAAACGGCTCACCTGTTCTTCCATCATAAAGAACCGTTTTTCCGTCTCTTGCCATTCCCGCTTCTGCAAGTGTACCCCATACATCTTCTTCTCTGGCACCATCAAATACTGGAGATGCAACATGAATGCCTAGCTTTCTTGCAGCCATTCCTAAATGCAACTCAAGCACTTGTCCGATATTCATACGCGATGGTACTCCTAGTGGGTTAAGCATGATATCGATTGGCGTACCATCTGGTAAATAAGGCATATCTTCTTCTGGCATAATTCTTGAGATAACACCCTTGTTACCATGACGTCCGGCCATTTTATCGCCTTCATGGATCTTACGTTTTTGAACAATATAAACGCGAACAAGTTGATTTACTCCTGGCGGAAGCTCATCGCCATCTTCTCGGTTGAAAACTTTTACATCTAAAATGATACCGTCTCCGCCATGAGGCGCTCGAAGTGATGTATCACGTACTTCCCTTGCTTTTTCACCGAAAATCGCATGTAACAGGCGCTCTTCAGCTGTAAGTTCAGTTACCCCTTTTGGTGTTACTTTACCTACTAAGATGTCCCCATCCTTTACTTCAGCACCAACACGGATAATCCCGCGCTCATCTAAATTACGTAGCGCATCTTCCCCAACGTTTGGTATATCTCTTGTAATTTCTTCAGGTCCTAACTTCGTATCACGAGCTTCGGACTCGTATTCTTCAATATGGATAGATGTATAAACATCGTCTTTCACAAGACGTTCACTAAGGATGATCGCATCCTCATAGTTATACCCTTCCCATGTCATAAACCCAACAAGAACATTTCGACCAAGAGCAAGTTCTCCTAGTTCCATAGACGGACCATCAGCAAGAATTTCACCTTTAGTAACAAGGTCACCCTCTTTAACGATAGGTCGTTGGTTATAACAAGTACCTTGGTTAGAACGAATGAACTTTAATAGATTATAGCGATCGATATCGCCTTTCACTTCATTCCCATCTACATCTACAAGGCGACGAATTTGAATTTCTTTGGCAGTAACTCGTTCGACAATACCTTTATGTTTAGAAACAACGGCAGCCCCAGAGTCTTTTGCATTAACGTGTTCCATTCCAGTTCCCACTAATGGAGACTGTGGCTGTAACAATGGTACAGCCTGACGCTGCATGTTCGCACCCATTAGGGCACGGTTGGAGTCATCGTTTTCTAAGAATGGAATACAAGCAGTCGCTGCAGAAACTACCTGCTTAGGAGATACGTCCATATAATCAACACGTTCACGTTTAACAATCGTGTTTTCACCACGGAAACGCGCAATGATATTATCATCAATAAATGAACCATCATCAGCTAATTTAGCATTCGCCTGAGCAACAACGTAGTTATCTTCTTCATCGGCTGTCAAGTAATCAAATTTCTCCGTTACTTTACCTGTTTCTGGGTCAACGCGACGATATGGCGTTTCCATAAAACCGAATTGGTTTACTTTTGCAAATGAAGATAATGAGTTAATTAACCCAATGTTCGGCCCTTCAGGTGTTTCAATTGGACACATGCGACCATAGTGAGAGTAGTGGACGTCACGCACTTCAAATCCTGCACGCTCACGAGTTAAACCACCAGGTCCTAGTGCTGAAAGACGACGCTTGTGAGTTAGCTCTGCTAATGGATTTGTTTGATCCATGAACTGAGATAACTGCGAGCTTCCAAAAAACTCTTTAATTGATGCAATAACTGGACGAATATTAATTAACGCTTGAGGCGTGATCATATTCGCATCTTGAATTGACATACGTTCACGTACAACGCGTTCCATTCTAGAAAGACCAATTCTAAATTGGTTTTGTAATAATTCACCAACAGAACGAAGTCGACGATTTCCTAAGTGGTCAATATCATCTGTATCACCAATACCATGAAGCAAGTTAAAGAAATAATTTATTGAAGCAATGATATCTGCAGGTGTAATATTTTTAATGTTCTTATCAACATTACCGTTACCAATAACATTTATTGGCATGTCGTCTTCTTGATTATTAGGCGCATAAACCTTAATAGATTGTAGAGGTACTTCAAGATCATCTATTACTCCACCATGAAGTGAGATGTTCTTAAATCCTACATTGTTTTCTAGGTAAGGAATTAAACGATCAAGTAACCGACGATCGATAATTGCTCCTTCTTCTGCTAAAACCTCTCCCGTCTCAGGGTCAATCAACGTCTCAGCTAAACGTTGGTTAAAGAGGCGATTTTTAATGTGTAACTTCTTATTAATCTTATAACGACCTACATTTGCTAAGTCATAACGCTTTGGATCAAAAAATCTTGATTCTAATAAACTTTTTGCATTTTCAACTGTAGGAGGTTCACCAGGACGTAGGCGTTCGTAAATTTCTAATAGGGCCTTTTCCGTACTGTCTGTGTTGTCCTTATCTAAAGAGTTTCTTAGATATTCATCTTCACCCAGTAGATCAATGATCTCTTGATCAGATCCAAATCCTAATGAACGCAATAGCACTGTAACAGGGATCTTTCTTGTGCGATCAATACGAACGTACACAACGTCCTTCGCGTCTGTTTCAAGCTCTAACCATGCTCCACGGTTTGGAATTACAGTCGCTGTAAAACCTTTTTTTCCGTTTTTATCGATTTTCTTACTATAATAAACACTAGGAGATCGAACAAGCTGGGAAACAATGACACGTTCTGCACCATTGATGACAAACGTACCTGTTTCAGTCATTAATGGGAAATCACCCATAAAGACTTCTTGCTCTTTTACTTCTCCTGTCTCTTTATTAATTAGACGTACTTTCACTCTTAATGGAGCTGCATAAGTAACATCTCGTTCTTTCGACTCTTCCACAGAGTATTTAGGCTCACCTAAACTGTAATCAATAAACTCCAAAATTAAGTTTCCTGTAAAATCTTGAATCGGAGAGATGTCTTGAAACATTTCTCTTAGTCCCTCATCAAGAAACCATTGATAAGAAGCTGTCTGAATTTCAATAAGGTTAGGTAATTCCAATACCTCTTTAATTCTAGCGTAACTTCTTCGTTGGCGGTGTCGTCCATACTGAACTAGTTGACCTGTCAACTGATTCACCCCTTAAATCTAGCGTTTTAGTTTCCATCTATTAGTCAAGTGACTAATTTAGGAGGCTTAGCCTTCATAACTAAGCATATTAGAAAAACTCGGAATGTTCGTTTTGCACATACCTAGTTTTGCAAATAACAGTGTGATACTTAAGAAAAGCGCCAAGCGCCTGCTGTGCTTCGACAAGCAAAGTTATACTTTCTTATCTTTGTTTAATAAGTAGAAATGAGTAAATCAAGTCACTCAAAACAATACCCTTTTTCTAGAGAAAAGAAAAAAGGGTTTTCGCAAAAAAAACCACAATTCATTAAGGCCCTTACCAATAAAAAGGCCAGTTGTTTTAAACGCAATCAACTCAATGCTGTATAATGCAAGTTATGTACCAATGTGCCCAAGCTACTCATTAAACACGACAAATTTAGGTATTTTTGATTATATCAGTTTACCCATAATCTGTATTTTTATACAAAAAATTACGGTTGACTTTTGCAGATTTTTAGTTTAAAACGATATTCATACGCATTAAATAACACTAACACAAACTGAATTTCAAGTCAATCTTTTTTTGCGCTTATAATATAATACCCTTTGGACTTTTTTTCAACGACAACTTGCGTAAACAAACTCTCTAGTTTTTCAATCGCAGAAGGCGCACCTTGTTTCTTTTGAATAACAATCCACAACTGACCATCTTCCTCTAAATGATTATAAGCTTCCTCAAATAATTGATGAACAACTTTTTTCCCTGCCCTAATCGGCGGATTAGAAAGAATAGAGGAAAACTTTCTATCATCAAGAGCACTTAAGAGATTACTTTTAGAAATGCTCACATTACCAATATTATTTAATTTTGCATTTAACTCCGCTAATTCCAAAGCTCTTTCATTTACATCAACTAAAAAAAAGCTAGATTCAGGACGCTCCTTTGCTAAAGTTAAACCAATAGGGCCGTATCCACAACCAACATCTAAAATATCACCATTACCTTCAGCAAATTTATATGTATCGAGAAGTAACCTCGTCCCAAAATCGACTTCTTTTTTAGAGAAAACTCCAGAGTCAGAAGTGAAAAGCATTTTAACTCCTCTTAGTTCAGTGTCCCATTTTTTACGTGAACTCTCGACATTTGGTTTTTCTGTATAATAGTGATTCGACACTTTTCTATCACACCTTTACAATTTTCACCATTATTCATTATAACTACAAAAAAATAAATCTATACACTCTTCTTAACAATTAATTTAGATTTAAAAGGAAGAACTACAAAACCTAAACAAAAAGCTCGCATTAAAATGCGAGCTTTCCATAGTAATTACTTAACTTCAACAGAAGCTCCTGCTTCTTCAAGCTTAGCTTTCATAGCTTCAGCGTCTTCTTTAGAAATACCTTCTTTAAGTGGAGCTGGAGCACCATCAACTAATGCTTTAGCTTCTTTTAAACCTAAACCAGTGATTTCACGAACAGCTTTGATTACATTGATCTTAGCTGAACCAGCAGAAGTAAGGATTACATCAAATTCAGTTTGCTCAGCTTCAGCAGCAGCAGCACCGCCACCTACCATAGCTACAGGAGCAGCTGCAGTTACGCCAAACTCTTCTTCGATTGCTTTTACAAGATCGTTTAATTCTAAAACTGTCATTTCTTTAATTGCTTCTAAGATTTGATCTTTACTCATTTTATATTTCCTCCTAATTATAAGTTAATTTTAGTTTTTGTGGGCAATTAAGCACCTTGTTCTTCTTTTTGTTCAGCAACAGCTTTTGTAGCCAATGCAAAGTTACGCATTGGAGCTTGAAGAACGCTAAGCAACATTGAAAGTAAACCTTCT
This sequence comes from Anaerobacillus sp., assembly GCF_046314235.1. Classification (NCBI taxonomy): domain Bacteria; kingdom Bacillati; phylum Bacillota; class Bacilli; order Caryophanales; family Bacillaceae; genus Anaerobacillus; species Anaerobacillus sp. The sequence goes on along the minus strand of NZ_JBKBWN010000025.1, from coordinate 21,374 downwards.
CTTGAAGGAAGTTCAGCTAACGCCTTAACTTCTTCTAATGAAGCGAATTGACCTTCAATAATCCCTGCTTTAATTTCTAATTTATCGTTCTTTTTCGCGAAGTCATTAAGAATTTTAGCAGGAGCGATTACATCATCATTACTGAATGCAATGGCAGTAGGTCCTACTAATACTTCATCAAGTTGAGTTAACTCGACTTCCGCAGTCGCACGACGTGTCATTGAATTTTTGTAAACTTTGAAATCAACATTCGCTTCACGAAGTTGTTTACGTAACTCAGTCACCTGTGCAACGTTTAATCCACGATAGTCAACAACTACTGTTGTTTTGCTATCACGAAGCTTCGTAGCGATTTCAGATACTAAAACTTGTTTTTGTTGAAATTGTTGTTTTTGTTCACGTACGCTCATATTTACACCTCCTATGATTAGTAGAAAAACTAAGGCCTAAACCACAGTTTTTCTTTTACTATCAAATTGATAGTAATAAAACCACACCGTTTTATGAGGTGACCTTCTATAGGAAAAGCCCCCATGTAGACACACGGAGGCTTTTGTTATAGTGATTAGATCATCATTTAACAAACCTCGGTAGGTAATTAAGCGCAAAGACGCTCCTACTGTCTACGGTATGAACTATTCAATTCACAATGGCTAGTATATCGATTTATCAATATTAAGTCAACTGGTATTATTTAGTAGCAGATGCTACGTTTACTTTTACCCCAGGACCCATTGTTGACGCGATAGCGATATTTTTCATGTAAGTTCCCTTAGCAGCAGCTGGCTTAACTTTAATTAAAGTTTCAACAACAGTTGTTAAGTTTGCAACTAACTTGTCAGTATCGAAAGAAACCTTTCCGATTGGAGCGTGGATGTTTCCAGCTTTATCAACACGGTATTCAATCTTACCAGCTTTAATTTCATTAACAGCTCTTTCAACTTCAAAAGTAACTGTTCCTGTTTTAGGGTTAGGCATTAAACCTTTAGGGCCTAATACACGTCCAAGTTTACCAACTTGACCCATCATGTCAGGAGTTGCTACTACTACATCAAAGTCGAACCAACCTTGAGCAATCTTGTTAATGTAATCTTCATCTCCAACAAAGTCAGCTCCAGCAGCTTCTGCTTCTTTCGCCTTTTCGCCTTTAGCAAATACTAATACACGTTGAACTTTACCAGTTCCGTGTGGAAGTACAACTGCTCCACGAATTTGTTGGTCAGCTTTCTTAGGGTCAACGCCTAATCTAAATGCAACTTCAACAGTCTCATCAAAAGATGCTACTGAAGTCTTTTTTACTAATTCAATTGCTTCTTCAATAGGGTAAGCTTTTGTACGATCAACAAGCTTAGAAGCTTCTTGATACTTTTTACCTTTTTTAGCCAATTTCATTTCCTCCTTGATTGTGGTTTTAGCGGTAGTACCTCCCACTAATAAAGGTTGCGCCGCCAATATTTCGGCCTGTTCGCAACCTCCTAAGTCCCTTACATTAGTAACAAGGGATTAGTCTTCAATAACAATTCCCATACTGCGTGCAGTACCTTCAACCATACGCATTGCTGACTCTACGTTAGCAGCGTTTAGATCTGGCATCTTTTGCTCTGCAATTTCGCGAACTTTATCACGCTTAACAGTTGCTACTTTTTTACGATTCGGCTCACCAGATCCACTTTGGATCCCAGCTGCTACTTTAAGTAATACTGCAGCAGGCGGAGTTTTCGTAATGAATGTAAATGAACGGTCTTCAAATACCGTAATTTCAACCGGAATAATTAAACCAGCTTGATCAGCAGTACGAGCGTTAAATTCTTTACAGAATCCCATAATATTAACTCCCGCTTGACCTAGTGCAGGTCCAACTGGTGGTGCTGGATTTGCTTTCCCAGCAGGAATTTGTAATTTTACCATTTTAATAACCTTTTTAGCCACGCGACACACCTCCTTAAGTCCGTGATGTGGTAACCGGATCTTATTATTTGATCCTCCCACTCGATTTACTTTCTATGCGAAAGCTATGTTCAAATTTTGCGTTAAGAACATAAAAGATTTTATCACTTTTGAAAGAGATAAGCAAGCAATAGTTTTAGATTTTTTCTACTTGAGAAAATTCTAACTCTACCGGCGTCTCTCGACCAAACATATTAACATGTACTTTTAACTTTCTTTTCTCAACTAAAATTTCTTCAATTGATCCAACAAAGTTAGCAAATGGTCCTTCTTTAACTTTAACTGATTCTTTTAATTCAAAATCAATTTCTTCCCGCGGAGCTTCTACACCCATTTGACGTAGAATCGATTCCACTTCTTCTGGGAGAAGTGCAGTCGGTTTAGAACCCGCTCCAGCAGAACCAACAAATCCAGTAACTCCAGGAGTATTTCGGACAACGTACCAAGAATCATCAGTCATAACCATTTCGACTAATACATATCCAGGAAAGACTTTACGTGTGACCGATTTCGTTTTACCGTTCTTTGTTTCTGTCTCTTCTTCAACAGGAACTAAAACACGAAAAATCTTATCTTCCATAGTCATTGATTCTACACGTTTTTCTAAATTTGCTTTTACTTTGTTTTCATAACCTGAGTAAGTATGAACAACATACCAATTTTTCTCCATAATGAACAGGACCTTTTCGTCCTTCCCTCCTCTATGGATCAATCCTACTTAGTAAATAAGGATAGACCAATTAACCTAAAATAAAACGAACTAATTCAGAAATACCTAAGTCAATAACTCCAAAGAATACTGACATAAATATTACCGTGGCAACAACTACCAAGGAATAACGGACTAACTCTTTACGAGTAGGCCACGAAACTCTTTTTAGTTCCTTTACTACATCACGTAAGAATTGACCTGTTCTCTTAACTGCTCCAGCCATTAACGCCACCTCCGCCCTTTAGACACCTACAATATAGCGACCTTATCATTTATAGATAAGGCTTGTACAAGAATTTTAATAAATACGAGACTATTTTGTTTCAAGATGAAGGGTGTGCTCGTTACATACTTTACAAAACTTCCTTATTTCAGTTCGTTCTGTAGCTGTAGCCTTGTTCTTCTCTGTTGTATAGTTACGAGATTTACAAATATCACACGCTAAAACTATCCGCTTGCGCATTACATACTACCCCTATCTTGCAAATGCTAATATTCACATACTAATAAAACATATCACAGGGCATAAACAGTGTCAATAACGTCTTATATAAGTGTAACCAACATTATCCACTTTCAAAACTAACTATGGACACATTATTAAATAGTTTAACATACCCTCATTTAGAAAGGCACACAGTACATGGAACAGACAATTATTAAAAAACAAAATATTTTCTTTACTTAAAATAAAAAACAGGGCGAGCCCTGTTTTAAATACTTATCCCTTTTAACTCTACATAGCGCTCTAACTTTCGTTTCACCCTTTGTAAAGCGTTGTCAATTGATTTCACATGCCTTTTTAAATCGACAGATATTTCTTGGTATGACCTTCCATCAAGATACAACATTAATACCTTTCTTTCTAGGTCACTTAAAATTTCACCCATTTTTAACTCAATATCATCAAACTCTTCTTGATTAATGAGAAGCTCTTCAGGATCAGTGACACGCGTTCCGGAAATGACATCTAAAAGCGTACGATCACTTTCTTCATCGTATATCGGTCTATCTAATGAAACATAAGAATTTAATGGAATATGCTTTTGCCTAGTTGCTGTCTTTATTGCAGTAATAATCTGTCTCGTAATACATAGTTCTGCAAATGCTTTAAAAGAAGACAGCTTGTCCCCTTTAAAATCACGGATTGCCTTATAAAGACCAATCATCCCTTCTTGAACTATGTCTTCATGATCAGCACCAATTAAAAAATAAGACCTAGCTTTGGCTCTAACAAAATTCTTATACTTATTAATAAGATACTCCAATGCACCACTATCGCCTTCTCGGACATAATCAACTAAATATTCATCTTCCATTTGTTCAAAGTCAGCATTTGTAATTCCTTTGAGGTCTATGCTCACCATAATCCCTCCGCCTTTGATGAAATTGTGAACGTTTAAAAAGGGATTCATTTATAATATAAATAGATGCTAAATGAAAATTATAAAACCGGCTCCATATGTAACAATTATCGTTGCCCTAGTTTCCCTCATACTACCATCGATAAAGTTTACAACTTTTAATAGTACAAGCATCATGACCTTTTTAAACAAAGCGAATTACCTAATATAGGAATATTATATAGCATGTTTTCAAGTAGCGTCAACCACTCACATGTCGCCTCGACGCCACTTTTCAAAAATTTCTGCCATTTCGTCAGATATCGGGATTTTTGTTTGTTTTTCTCGTTTTTTCGACTTCTTAACTTCTCGCTCTATCCCTTTTTCAACAACAGCCATTTCAGTACGAAGCTCTCTAGCAGATTTTCTTAAAGCACCGTAACCAAACGTTACTGATTGCTCTACGAAATCAGATGTTGCAACGTAAATTTGAGTGTCAATACGCTTTAACTTCTTTACTAATTTCTCGATACGTTCATCTGCGGTTTCGTTTTCTCTTGTATAAATGATTTCTAATCTGTAGTTTTTAAGTTTTTTGCCGATACCAGGCACCATATGAGCATCAAAAATAATGATCACTTTCATACCACTATAAGCCCTATATTCCGCCATTTTTTCTATGAGAAGGTCTCTAGCACCTTCTAAGTCGGATTTTTTTAGTTCTTTTAACTCTGGCCAATCCCCAATAATGTTATAGCCATCAACGAGAAGTATCTCACCCATTTTACTTCAATCCTATTGGGTTACGCTTCCTAAGGACCTCATACATTAAAAGACTAGCTGCAACAGAGGCATTTAAAGACGTAACTTTGCCCTGCATCGGAACTTGGAGAAGAAAGTCACACTTTTCCTTTATCAAGCGACTTATTCCTTTTCCTTCACTTCCAATAACGAGTCCAATTGGTAAGTCAAAACTAGCTTGTCTAAAATCCGTATCTCCTTTGGCGTCCGTTCCGGCAAACCATAGCCCACGCTTTTTTAAATCATCCATCGTTCTAGCTATGTTAGTAACCCTTACAACCGGGACATACTCGATCGCTCCTGTAGAAGCCTTCGCTACCGTCGCCGTTAGTCCAACAGCACGACGCTTAGGAATAATAACACCGTGTGCCCCAGCTGCATCTGCTGTACGTAAAATTGAGCCTAAGTTATGCGGATCTTCAATCTCATCTAAAATTAAAAAGAAAGGATCTTCTCCTTTTTCTGTTGCTTTCGTAAACAAATCTTCTAGCTCAGCATATTCATATGCCGCGACTGATGCAACGACGCCTTGGTGATTTTTTGTATCAATTAGTGACTCTAATTTTTGCTTCGGAACAAATTGAAATTGAATTCCATTTTCTTTTGCAAGATCGAGAATTTGGTTCACTTGTCCCTTTTGAGTACCTTCACCAATCCAGATTTTATTGATCGCATGCCCTGAGCGCAATGCCTCTAGAACAGGATTTTTACCAACAATAAATTCACTACTCATTTATTTCACTCCCTTCTTCTTTTTCAATGATTAAAAAGGCTTGTTTAATAACTTCGTCAAGTCTTTCGTAATTATTAAGTAAGTACAAATAACCGAGTAACGCTTCAAAAGCTGTGCTTTTCCGATATGTTTGTAAATCAGTACTTTTTCGGACATTACCTGGTTTAGCATTCCTACCTCTCATAGCAACATTTACTTCTTCCTCTGTTAAAAAACCGGTGGCTAGCAGGCAGTCTAAAACTTCTGCCTGCGCCGGAGCCGAAACATAATCTGTTGCTTTCTTATGAAGCTGATGAGGTCTAACTTTACCAGATGCGATAAGCCGATATCGAACGTACGTATCAAGAATCGAGTCACCCATATATGCTAGCGCTAACGCATTTAACTGTTGTAAATCTATTTTTGGATCTGTCAATTTCATCATTATCTTATTAAACCCTCTTCCAACGAACTCCCTGTGCTGTATCTTCTAAAACGATACTCATCTCTTTTAGATCATCTCTAATTTTATCTGCTAGGGCAAAATCTCTATTTTTCCTTGCTTCGTTTCTCTCCTCAATTAACTTATCAATCTCTTCGTCAAGTAGTCCCTTCGGTGACGATAAAACAAGACCGAGTACATCAGCTAATTCTGTAAATACAGTTAAAAAGTGCTCAAGCACCTCTTTTGAAGTATGATCTTCTCTTAAATAAACATTGGCCAATTTGGCTAAATCAAAAAGGGTAGCAATTGCATTTGCTGAATTGAAGTCATCATCCATCTCACGGATGAACTTAGCTTTTTCTTCATTAATTTTCTCGAACCACTCTGAACCTTTTTCGCCAAGATCTGCTGTTTGTTCTAAACGATACTCAAGATTTCGAACTGCTGTTTTCAACCGATCTAATCCGTTTTTGGCACTAGTTAAAAGTTCATCATTGAAGTTAATCGGACTGCGATAATGAGCCATAAGCATAAAAAAGCGAATAATTTCAGGTTCGTACTTCTTAATAATATCATGAACTAAAATAAAGTTTCCTAACGACTTTGACATTTTTTCATTATCAATATTAATATACCCATTATGAAGCCAATAGTTAGCCATCTTTTTACCTGTCATCGCTTCGGATTGGGCAATTTCATTTTCATGATGAGGGAACGACAAATCCTGTCCCCCTGCATGAATGTCAATCGTATCTCCTAAATATTTCTTAACCATTGCTGAGCACTCAATATGCCATCCTGGTCGGCCTTCTCCCCATGGGCTTTCCCATGAAATTTCTTCTGGCTTTGCTTTTTTCCAAAGAGCAAAATCTAATGGATCTTTTTTAAGTTGCTCTACTTCAATTCTAGCACCTGATTGTAAGTCATCGATTGACTGTTGAGAAAGCCTTCCATACTCTTTGAATTTCCTCGTACTAAAATAAACATCACCGTTTACTTCATAGGCAAAGCCTTTGCTAATAAGCCCTTCGACAAAATCGATGATTTCTGCCATTGTTTCAGTTACTCGCGGATGAACATCTGCGCACTTAACCCCTAACGCTCCTGTATCTTCGAAATACGCTTTAATAAATCGCTCAGCAATTGTTGGAACATCTTCACCTAACTCTTTAGCCGCCTTGATTAACTTGTCATCAACATCTGTAAAATTAGAAACGTACGTTACATCATAACCACGAAACTCAAAATATCTACGAACCATGTCAAAAATAATTGCTGGTCTCGCATTACCTATATGAATATAGTTATATACGGTCGGACCGCAGACGTACATTTTTACCTTACCCTCTTCAATCGGTTTAAAAATCTCTTTTTGTCGCGACAGCGTGTTATAAACTTTGATCGACATTGTTTTACACTCCTTCTTCTTTAAATGGACGGTTTACAATAACAGCTCGTAACCTTCTACATTTCATTTTTTTTTAGTATTGAAATCTCATCTTTTAGATTTTTAATTTCTTCTTCTAATTCCTTTAGTTTATCTGCAATTGGATCTGGCAAGTTAATATGATCAAGGTCCCTTCTTATTTTGACACCATCCTGCATAACAACACGACCAGGAATTCCTACAACAGTAGAATTCGGTGGTACCTCGTTAAGAACTACTGACCCTGCTCCAATACGAGAGTTTCTACCAATGGTCATCGACCCCAAAATTTTTGCGCCTGATGCAATTAGAACGTTATCCTCTATTGTTGGGTGGCGTTTTCCCTTTTCCTTACCGGTGCCCCCTAATGTAACTCCTTGATAAATCGTTACATTATTACCAATTTCACATGTTTCCCCGATAACTACCCCCATTCCATGATCGATAAATAATCTCTGACCAATGACGGCTCCAGGATGGATTTCAATTCCTGTAATAAAGCGGGCTATTTGTGAAAAAAGTCTAGCAAGGAAGAACAACCTTTTTTTCCATAAAGCATGCGCAAGCCTATGTCCCCAAATGGCGTGAAGTCCTGAATATGTTAAAACTACTTCAAACTTATTCCTAGCTGCTGGGTCTTGCTCGAAAACTACATCAATGTCGTTCTTTAATGTTTTTAACAACCTAACTCTCTCCCTTCAGAACTTCATGATCATAAAAAGCGCAGGTCTTTTAATAACCTGGAACATTTGCGGATAAAAAAAGCGCCTCTGTGCACGTATGCACAGAGACGCTTTTGGCGCGGTTCCACTCTGCTTGAGTATAAATTATACTCCCCTTAACTCGGTAACGGTGAGTACCGCCTTTACTTACTTAGCTTAAAACAGCTGTTTAGTGAAGGACTCAGAGGGGCATTTCAAAGGTCATTTCTTAAACTGCTTTCAGCCAGGGCAGTTCTCTCTAAAAAGAAATAATCTCTTTTACTTATCCTCATCAACGCTTTATTTTAGTAACTTTTGCAAACGATCTAACACGATGTCTTTACCTAATAAACTAATTGCTTGTGGCAAATCGGGACCATGTGTTTGACCAGTTGTTGCGACACGGATTGGCATGAATAATTGCTTTCCTTTTTGCCCTGTAGCTTTTTGTGTCGCTTTTGTTGCAGCCTTAATATCTTCAGCCGTAAAAGTCGACAATGTCTCCAACTGGGTTTTAAATTCTTGTATAACTGCCGGTACTTGCTCTTCATTTAAAACTGCTTTTGCTTCTTCATTATACTCAATTTCAGCTTTAAAGAACAACTCTGTAAGCTCAACAATTTCTGCACCATAACTCATTTTTTCTTGGTGTAGTAAAATTAAGTCACGAGCCCAAGCCAATTCTTGCTCTGACATCTCTACTGGAAGTTTACCACTACTTATTAAGTGTGGCAACGCCAGTTCAACTACTTGATCTGCTGGAGCCTTCTTCATATATTGATTATTCATCCACTCTAGTTTTTGTGTATCAAAAACTGCAGGAGCTTTCGAAACACGTTCTAAACTAAATTGCTCGATTAACTCTTCTTTCGTAAAAATCTCTTCTTCTCCTACAGGGGACCAGCCGAGAAGAGCTAGAAAGTTAACAAGGGCTGCAGATGAATACCCTAAATCACGGTATTGCTCTACGAATTGAATAATCGACTCATCGCGCTTACTCATTTTTTGACGATCTTGGTTTAAAATTAACGATGCGTGCGCAAACTTTGGAGTCTCCCACCCAAATGCTTCATACAGCAATACTTGACGAGGTGCATTTGATAAATGTTCTTCACCACGAATGACGTGAGAAATTTCCATTAAGTGATCATCAATAACAACAGCAAAATTATACATCGGTACGCCATCACGTCTTGCAATAATAAAATCACCAATACCATCCGTTTCAAAGCTTACTCGTCCGCGGATTGCATCGTCCACCACGACTTCTTGTCCTTCTGGAACTAGGAAGCGAACGACAGGCTTTTTGCCTGCTTCTTCATGAGTAGCACGTTGCTGGGGAGTTAAATGACGATCACGACCACTATACTTTGGCGTTTCACCTCTAGCTAATTGCTCTTCACGCTCTTTCTCACTTTCTTCTTCAGTCATATAACAATAGTAAGCTTTCCCACTATCGATTAACTGTTTTAGGTAATTTTCATATATATCTATTCTATCCATACATCGATATGGCCCAAACTCTCCTCCAACGTCAACACTCTCGTCCCATTCAATCCCTAACCACTTCATACTTTCAAGAAGTTTTTCTTGGGCAGTCTCCACGTTTCTTGCTTGGTCTGTATCTTCAATTCTGACAATAAACTTCCCACCTTGATTTCTTGCAAATAAATAATTAAAAAGAGCAGATCTTGCCCCACCAATATGTAAATGCCCCGTTGGACTTGGAGCGAAGCGAACTCTCACTTGTTTTGTCATAATTAACACCCATCCATTTCCTTAATTTTAGCTTTTCTTATTCTATATTGTAGATTTTAGAATGTAAAATAAAGATTTTTATTATTTCGAAATAACTGCTACAAATCTTTCTTATCTTTTAATATAACAACTGCCTGAGCGGCAATTCCTTCTTCTCTTCCACAAAACCCTAGTTTTTCTGTTGTTGTCGCTTTTACATTTACCTGATCTAAATCTGCTTCTAGTAAATCACTTATTCGTTGCCTCATCTTAGGAATATAGGGCGCCATTTTGGGCCTTTGAGCAATTATTGTACAATCAATATTTCCTAGCTTATACCCCTTCTCCTTTACCAATTCCCATACGTGAGAAAGAAGTATTGCAGAATCTGCCCCTTTATAGGCCGGATCCGTATCAGGAAAATGTTTCCCAATATCACCTTCCGAAATAGCTCCTAAAATCGCGTCAGCAACTGTATGTAATAAAACATCTGCGTCTGAATGTCCTAACAAGCCCTTTTCGTGTGGAATTTCAATCCCACCAATAATTAACGGTCTACCCTCTACTAATTGGTGTACATCATAACCTTGTCCGATTCTCATCATTGACTTTCTCCTCGCTTTACTCGCAAAATAGACTGTGCAAATACGATATCCTCTGGAGTCGTTAATTTTATATTAAAATAATCACCCGGAACTATCGAGACATTTATTTGTAACTGTTCAAGTAAACTGGCATCATCTGTTCCAATAAAATGATGTTGCTCTGCCCATTCATGTGCCTTCAAAATTGTCTCTAATTGAAATGCTTGTGGTGTTTGTGCCGACCATAAAGTCGAGCGATCAACTGTTTGTAAAACCTCCATACCACCACACTCTTTTACTGTATCTTTAATCGGAACAGCTAAAATCGCACCACAATTATTAGTTACGGCTAAAACTAACTCGTGAATATGTGCTTGTGTAACGAAAGGTCGAGCGCCATCATGAATAAGCACAATGCCAGCACTGTTTACTGCCTTTAAACCATTATGTACACTATTTTGACGTTCATTTCCACCAGGAATTACTTTTATTACTTTTGTAACCCCATATGTATTTATCAGCTCTTCTATTTCTTTTATTTCATTAGAATTAGCAACGACAACAATTTCAACACACCAATCATCGTTTTGAAACACCTCTATTGTATGAATGATAACTGGTAAATTCTCTAAAAGAAGAAATTGTTTATTTTTATTTAATTTCATCCTTTTTCCTTGACCAGCTGCAGGAATGACTACTGAATATTTCATTGACAATATGCTCCTATCCCCTATTAAGAAAGCCAAATAACCTTAAAACATGTTGTAAATACCAATTATATCTTATAGCTATGATTATAACGAACTCCTCATAAAAAGGAAACGTTAGGCCAGCAACAACTGACCTAACGCTTTTTAAATCTAATTCGTACTAAAGTGCTTTTTCTAAAAGTTTAGGTTTAGCAAATATCATTCTTCCAGCAGACGTTTGTAGTACACTTGTGACAACTACATCAATATGCTTACTAATATAATCGCGGCCGCCTTCAACAACGATCATTGTTCCATCATCTAAATAGGCAATTCCCTGGTTATGCTCTTTTCCATCTTTAATCACTTGAATGTGTAGTTCTTCTCCAGGTAAGACGATTGGCTTAACTGCATTTGCCAAGTCATTAATATTCAATACTGGTACTCCTTGAAGATCACAAACTTTATTTAAATTAAAATCATTTGTTACAACAAGTCCTGATACTAGTTTAGCAAGCTTTACTAACTTGCTATCGACTTCTTGAATATCTTCAAAATCACCCTCATAAATTTCAACATTGATTGATAATTCTTTTTGAATTTTATTTAATATATCTAAGCCACGACGACCACGGTTTCTTTTTAATACATCTGAAGAATCTGCTATATGTTGTAGTTCCTCAAGAACAAATTGAGGAATTACTAACGTCCCTTCTAAAAAACCAGTTTGACAGATATCAGCAATTCTTCCATCGATAATAACACTTGTATCTAAAATTTTCAGTTCAACGCCGTGTCTTTCCTTCTCTACTTCATCAATTTCCTTTTTTCTATCATTTTTTCTGGTGAATAAGGCAATTAATTCATCACGTTTTTTAAATCCAACTTGAAAACCTAAATATCCTAGTAACACAGTCAAAAATATCGGTAAGACTGAATTAAGAATAGGAATGGAATTAAGGGGTAAGACAATTAAAAATGCTACAATTAGTCCAAATATAATCCCCATCGTACCAAATAAAACATCTGTAACTGGAGCCCTCACTAATTTTTCCTCGACTAAGCGAATTAATCCAACTATATAATCAGTAATCCAAAATGACGAAAAATATAAAATAATTGCACCAATTCCAGCGCCTACATATGAATTGGTAACCCAGTTAGGTAAACCAAAATTTAAAATTTGTATTAATTCAGGAACAAATAGATATCCTAATGTTCCACCTAAAAAAACAAAGAAAAGTTTTACAATCCATCTTAGCATCCATTTCACCTCCTTTATCAGTATAGACACTAATCTCAAAGGTCAAACTTTAAAATTAATGCAATTTTATAATTTTTAAAAAGTTATTTTCAAAATATACATAGTTTTAAAATAACAAAGTAGGTGTCTGTTGTCAATTTATACAAAAGGTTTTATTATAACGGTAATATATAAGACAGTCAAGCAGTTTCTAAATATGTCTGTCGATAAATAATTGTTCTTGTATCCTATTTAAGCCCTCATTAATTTTCTTCGCCCTTGCCTCACCGATCCCATCAACTTCATCAAGTTCTTCGATTGAGGCTCGCATAATCTGAGTAATATCTTCAAATTTCTCTATGAGATTTTCAACGACAATTGGCGGAATTCTCGGTATTTTATGTAGAATTCGATAACCTCGAGGTGTAATCGTTTGTTCTGATAAGTTCATATTTTTTGAAAAGCCCAAAAGCCTCACAATCACTTGATCATCAAGGAGACCCTCATTTGACAACTTCTTTAGTTGTTTCAAAATTAGCTGTTCATCTTGATGATGATCCTTCACATAATCCTTTATTAAAAGGCTGGCTTCTTTTTCAATGTTTGACACCAGTTCTTCAAGCTGCATTGAAATTAACCTACCTTCGTTTCCTAGCTCGTTTACATAGTTCAATATTTCACTTTTAATCCGAAGTACCATTTCTACACGGTGAATGACTTGTGATACTTCTTGAAAAGTTACTAATTCCTCGAACTCTAAAGCACCTAGATTTGTAATTCCCTGATCGAGAACAGATTTATATTTTTCAAGTGTTTGTATTGCCTGGTTAGCTTTCGTCAAAATAACACCAATATCCTTAAGCGAATAGCGGAATTCCCCTTGGTATAGTGTTATTACATTTCTTCTTTGTGAGATAGAAATAACTAAATTCCCGGTTTGGCGAGCAACCCTTTCTGCTGTACGATGTCTAATCCCTGTTTCTGTCGAGGCAATCGAGGAATTGGGAACTAGCTGAGTGTTAGCATACAAAATTCGAGTACTATCTTCACTTAAGATTATAGCTCCGTCCATTTTGGCTAATTCATATAAATATGCTGGAGAAAACTCGCAATTAATATAGAAACCTCCATCTACAATATTCATCATTTCGTTGTTATTGCCCAAAACAATAAGACCACCTGTTTTTGCACGCAAAACATTGTCAATTCCCTCCCGTAGAGGAGTTCCCGGGGCTACTAATTTTAAAACATCATTTATAAATGCTGTTTTACTACTATGATCCAAATTGTTAACCTCCTATCATGGTGTTTACGCCGTGTTAACAGTTATATTTGCTAAAAATAGCCATTATATTTGTGCTTAATCGGCGCAATATATCGTCAACTATAGCACTCTATAAGTCATTTTATAGAGTGCCGGTTACTTTATAATAACAACATTTTCCTGAATTGTATAAAAATAAGTGCAAATACTCTATATCGGTTACGATATTATAAAAATTTGACTTTCCCTTGTATCGAATAAAATATGTATGACTTCACAATTTTATTACGGAAGATTTTCACATTCTGGGAAATTCTCTTTTCTTTTCAAATATACTTTAAAATGGCATTCTATTTTTCTGTCTAGGTTCAAATACATGTGTAATAACATCATTTAATGTATTTTTCTCAATTACTTCTAAGTTATTTAGATCAAGTTTCTTATGGACGGATCGTTTAGCAACATATGCCTTTTTAAAGCCCATTCTATCTGCTTCTTTTAACCTTGCTTCAAGTGATGGCACTCTTTTTAATTCTCCTGTTAATCCAATATCGGCAATGAACAACGTGTCATTTGATATACCTTTATCTTTTGCAGATGATACAATACTCATAATGACGGCAAGATTTACCGACTGTTCTCTTAACTGCAAGCCACCTGTAGATTTTACTACTACGTTTTTATTAAATAACTCGATACCACCTCTTTGCTCAAGAATCGAAATTAAGGTGTTTAATTGTTCCCTTTTTAAGTTTTCACTGATCCTCGATGGGTATGGTGTGAAAGTTGTTGCTACTAAACTTTCAATTTCTACAATAATAGGTCGAGTTCCTTCACGAACTACTGTTAAGGCACATCCTGAAACATCGATATTTCCCTCTCTTTGCGTCATAAAGTACTCGGATGGATTTTCTATTGGTGTCATTCCATCTTCAGTCATCGAGAAAAATGATGTTTCCCCAGTACTACCGAAACGATTTTTACTTGCTGTTACTCCTCTAAGTTCTTCCCCACTCTCACCATCAATAATTAATACTGTATCAACTAGATGCTCTAACGCTCTTAACCCTGCTATTTCCTCATTTTTGTTCATCTGACCAACTAATAAAACCGCTCTTGGTCTTGCGCTACTTTTCGCGATTCTCGTCAGTTCGTTGGCACATTCCATTGTTTGTGTAGGAGAACCTGCACGAGAAGGCATGTATTCCTCCAAGGTGAATGTCTGAATACTATCAACAATCATTAAGTCTGGATCAATTTCATCGATAGCTGAAACTACATTATCCATGCTGGTATCAGATATAACCCAAATATTATCCATTGATCTATTTAGTATTCTATCAGCCCTGCTTTTGATTTGACTTTCACTCTCTTCCCCAGAAGCATATAACACTCTATACCCCTTTAGAGAAAC
>NZ_JBKBWN010000025.1:0-6346 GCF_046314235.1 Anaerobacillus sp. | reverse complement strand
CTGCAACTTGTAACAATAAGGTCGATTTACCAGCTCCTGGCTTGGCTGTAAGTATCGTAATTGAATCTCTTACAATTCCTCCACCCATGACACGATTAAATTCACTAATACCGGTTATAATTCTATCGCTTTTACTTGTCTCTACTTCATTTAGCTTCTTTGGCTTCACAAAAGCTTGCCCAGTATTTGAGCTAGTCTTATTGGTTGATTTTTTTGCATCAATAGTTACTTCCTCTAACGAATTCCATGAGTCACAAGAATCACATTTACCTTGCCACTTAGGATGAGTATGACCGCAATCCGAACACTTAAAAACGGTTTTCTTTTTCATGTTTAAACTCCTATCAAAAAAGTTAATCATATATATCACTATTATACATATTCCTATTACTTATTTGTCCAATACAGCTTTTCCATTTTCTAAAAGAAAAAGCTAGGAGATTGAAGGCACATCATTCTCCTAGCAAAAACTATTAAACGGTTGGTGTTCTTGTATTGCCTTCTACGACAAATTCATTATCTTTTACATCAAGAGTTACCTTTTGTCCTTTTTGAATGGTACCCCTTAGTAATTCCTCTGACAACCTGTCTTCTACATGTTTTTGTAACGCCCTACGTAATGGACGAGCCCCATACTCAGGATCATAACCTTCGTCAGCAATTTTTGCTTTAGCTGCTTCCGTTAGGTCAAACTCTATTTCGTGCTCTAGTAACCGTTTTGTTAGTGTATCTGCCATTAGAGAAACAATTTCTTTAATATGCTTTTTCTCTAATGAATGGAATACGATAATTTCATCAATGCGGTTCAAGAATTCAGGACGGAAGCTCTTCTTAAGCTCACCCATTACCTTTTCCTTCATATCTTTATATTCTTGACCTTCAGTTTCAGTTGTGAAGCCTAGATATTTATTTCTCTTAAGCTCACTCGCCCCTACATTAGATGTCATTATTACTGCTGTGTTTCTAAAATCAACAGTTCTACCTTTTGAATCTGTTAAACGACCATCTTCTAAGACTTGAAGTAAAATATTAAATACCTCTGGATGCGCTTTTTCAATTTCGTCAAAAAGTATTACAGAATAAGGCTTTCTTCTGACCTTTTCTGTTAATTGTCCACCATCATCATGACCAACATATCCAGGAGGTGAACCAACTAGGCGAGATGTTGCATGCTTCTCCATGTACTCTGACATATCGATACGTATAACTGCATCTTCGTCACCAAATAGCGTTTCTGCTACAGCGCGAGCCAACTCAGTCTTACCGACACCAGTAGGTCCCAAAAATATAAATGAACCAATCGGACGTTTCGGATCTTTTAACCCTGCTCTTGCACGGCGAATGGCTTTTGAAATTGCTTTAACAGCCTCTTCTTGACCAATCACACGCTGGTGGAGTATTTGTTCCATATTTAATAATCTTTCCGTCTCTTCTTCAGCAAGTTTCGAAACTGGAATACCCGTCCAGCTAGCTACAACTTGAGCAATATCTTCGGTTGTAACCTCTGTATTCTCCTGGCCTTGCTTTTCTTTCCACTCTTTCTTAAGGCCATCAAGCTCTTCGCGAAGTCTTTGTTCACTATCACGTAATGAAGCTGCTTTTTCAAACTCCTGACTTTGTACAGCAGCGTCTTTTTCTTTTCTTGTTTCTTCTAGTCTTTGTTCTAGTTCCTTTAAGCTTGGTGGAATCGTGTATGATCTTAGACGTACTTTTGAAGCTGCTTCATCGACAAGATCTATCGCTTTGTCTGGAAGAAAGCGATCTGAAATATAACGATCAGAAAGCTTTACGGATTCCTCTATAGCTTCATCGGTAATTGTTACACGATGATGTGCTTCATAACGATCTCTTAACCCTTTTAGAATTTGAATCGACTCTTCTATAGATGGTTCCTCAACTCGTATTGGTTGGAAACGTCTTTCTAAGGCAGCGTCTTTCTCAATATATTTACGATATTCATCTAATGTAGTAGCTCCAATACATTGGAGCTCTCCTCTTGCTAATGAAGGTTTAAGGATGTTAGAAGCATCGATAGCTCCTTCTGCTCCTCCTGCACCAATTAGTGTATGAAGTTCATCAATGAATAAAATGACATTGCCAGCTTGGCGAATTTCATCCATTACTTTTTTCAGACGATCTTCAAATTCACCGCGATATTTCGTACCTGCAACAACTGTCCCCATATCAAGTGTCATAACTCGCTTACCTCGAAGTGTTTCTGGCACCTCATTGGCAATAATCTGTTGAGCAAGCCCTTCAGCGATAGCTGTCTTACCGACACCCGGTTCCCCAATCAATACTGGGTTATTTTTTGTTCTACGACTCAACACTTGAATGACTCTTTCAATTTCTTTACTACGACCGATAACTGGGTCTAATCCTTCTTCTTTAGCCATAGCTGTTAAATCACGCGCTAAACTATCTAACGTTGGTGTATTAACATTAGAGGCAACTCCGCCTTGTTGACTACCACTTGAAGCTTCATTACTCCCAAGAAGTTGAAGTACTTGCTGGCGTGCTTTATTTAAACTTACACCTAAATTATTTAAGACTCGTGCTGCAACTCCCTCACCTTCGCGAATTAAACCTAATAAAATATGCTCTGTTCCTACATAGGAGTGACCTAATTTTCTAGCTTCATCCATAGATAATTCAATAACTTTCTTTGCTCGAGGAGTGTAGTGAATAGTCTTTGCACCATCTTGGCCTTTTCCAATAAGTGTTTCAACTTCATTTTGAATTTTGTCAGAACCTAAACCAAGACCTAAAAGTGCTTTAGCGGCAATCCCTTCACCTTCACGGACTAACCCTAATAAAACATGCTCTGTTCCAATGTTGTTGTGTCCTAAGCGAATTGCCTCTTCTTGAGCTAACGCTAAAACCTTTTGCGCTCTTTCAGTAAATCTTCCAAACATCATAATTACTCCACCTCCGAATATTAGTTAAATTCTTTCTATTTCTAACTTTAGACGTTCCCTAATTAATGCTGCTCTACGTTCATCTCGTTGGTCTGCTGATAAAATTTCTCCGGCATATTGCTGTAAAAAACCCGGTTGAGTCAGTAACATTAGTTCATTTAGAATGTTTGCAGATATACCGTTTAAAATATTTAAATCAATTCCTAATCGTACATCTGATAATCTTTGTGAGGCCTCTTTTGACTCAATGGTCCTCGCGTATGCAAGAATTCCATATGATCGATATACTCGATCTTCTAAATGAAGCTTTGAAGATTGTAACAGCATTTCCCTAGCAGCTCTCTCTTGGTGTATAAGTTGGAGGACAACTCCTCTTAAGTCTTCAACAATATCCTCTTCAGATTTTCCAAGAGTTATTTGATTTGAAATTTGAAAGAGGTTACCTAAAGCTTCGCTACCTTCACCATAAATTCCTCTAACAACTAACCCTAATTGGTTAATAGCAGGCAATATTTTATTTAGCTGTTTTGTTAGAACTAATGCTGGCAAGTGCATCATGACAGAAGCTCGTAACCCTGTCCCTACATTTGTTGGACAGCTTGTTAAAAAACCTTTATTTTCATCAAATGCATAATGCAATTTCTCTTCAATCCAATCATCAATTCCATTAGCGAGGACTAGACCTTCACTAATTTGAAACCCAGGAAATAGACATTGAATACGTAGATGATCTTCCTCATTAACCATAATACTAATAGACTCATCTTGACTTAATAATACCGCACCTTTTTTCGATACATCAGCTAACTGAGGACTAATAAGGTGCTTCTCAACTAATACTTTTTTTTCATTTGGCTTCATCTCATCCATTTCCAGAAGTTCGAATGGCCCAAAAGTATCATACTGCTTACCTTCAAAATGATCTCTCACTTGCTTTACAACTAAGCTAGCTTCGTCAATACTTGAAATTATCGGGAATGAGTAATCTTTCAAGTTTCTCGCTAGTCGAATTCGAGTACTAAGTACAATTTCAGATTCAGGACCTTCGTGATTCATCCAAGGACTAATCGCCTCACTAATGAATTTCTCTAGTGACATCAATTATCCCCCCTGTTCTGTTGACTTGGTTTTTCTAATGAGCGTATTTCATCTCTTAGCTTTGCTGCCTCCTCAAACTCTTCTTTCATTATATGTTGTTGTAATTGTTGTTTAAGTTGTTCAATTTGTCGATGTAAGTGAATATCTTTGCCAATTCTTTTCGGGATTTTCCCTATATGTGTTGTATTACCGCTATGAACCCTTCTTAACATTGGATCAAGCTTCGCACTAAATGTATGATAACACTGGGCGCAACCAAATCTCCCGGCACGAGCAAACTGATAGATTGTCATTCCACATTTATCACATGCTAACTCTTTTTGTTGAGGGGGCCGATTTGAAGAACTAGGCATAGCTTGTTCAAAGTTTAATAATCCTGATAATAGTTGATGAATTGAAAAACTATTTGAACCTGGAATATATTCTCCCTTTTCCCGAGCACACTGATCACACAAATGAATTTCAGTTTTATTACCATTTAAAATTTTTGTAAAATGTAACGTTGCATCTCTTTTATTACACTCATGGCATAACATGATAACTCTCCCCTCTATAATATTATTCATACTTGAATTTAAGAGTAGAAATCATTGCTTTTAATATATTGGATCGTAATTGATCCCGATAAGGTAAATGTAAGTTTAAAACGGTTCGATCAGTTGCACTTCGAAGAAGATTTGCCTCTCTCTTCGTAATTGCACTTTCTTCATAAAGGCGAAATATAATATCTTCAGCGCCACTTTGACTTATTTTATCACCTAGTAGAGTTAGCATTTGATCATAAAGCTCAGCTTTGTTATGTGCTTTCACTTTAATTATTCGAATAAAACCTCCGCCGCCTCGTTTACTTTCTACTAAATAACCTTTTTCAACCGTAAATCTTGTGCTGATAACATAATTGATTTGAGAAGGAACACACTGAAATTGTTCTGCTAATTCACTCCGCTTAACTTCAACTAAGTCACTTTCGCTCTTTAGTAAAATCGTTTTTAAATAATGTTCTATAATGTCAGAAACATTTTTCACCAAACCCCTCCTCTCATGCAGTAGTTTGACTTTGACTATCTTTGACTTTAATTTTATTATAACCATTTTTTCGAAATTATCAACTATCTGCACTCATTATTGCCATCTCAATATTTTTATATCCTATAAAGAATATACTTTATGAACTTGATCTAACCTGTATAGCTTATCTATAGTTGTTAACTTAACATCTTGATTAGGATAGAGAACTTTTATTTGATATCTAAGTAAATTTTCAAACTCTGACGAATGATCCCTTTCCACCATTACTTTTTTTACTTTTACCTGGTTTTCTTCCAATATATTAATGATAGACAGTAATGTTGTATCCTGAGGTGTAGCATGAATAACAACTGCTTCCAGACCTTTCTTTTTCTTGAAAAATGAATCTTCTACTCTATTTAGAAAAATTAAACTTAATATTACGATCCCTGTAGTAAAAACACCTGCAAAATACATTCCAACACCTATCGATAATCCTATACCCGCTACTACCCAAATAGATGCCGCTGTTGTTAAACCACGGACTGAGACACCTTGGACGATGATAGTCCCAGCTCCTAAAAAACCTATACCACTCACCACATATGCAGCTAAGCGTGACGGATCAAAATTAACAAACTCAGCATTTTGTTCCATATATTCTTGAAAGCCAAACATTGCTAATAGCATAATTAAACAGGCTCCAACACACACTAGTAAATGAGTTCTAAATCCTGCTGGATGTTTATTATACTCCCTTTCTACCCCTACGATTCCTCCTAAAATTGCTGCAAACAGTAAACGCACCATTATTGTTACCGTATCGGTATTAACAAAGGAATTAAAAAACTCCATACTATCATCTCCCTACATATTAAACAAATCTCTGTATGCGTAGGTTATAATCAGAGATACTAAAAAATAATGTTTATTATTATATGCAACTTCAAATGTCATTATATTTATCTAGAATATATAGTTTTGAAAATAACGAAAAATATAGAAAAGCTACTGACTCAATCCTATGAGATACTTCATTGATTTCCTTCGGCCTCAATCACTTCTTGAGTTACTTCTTAGAAATTACAACATGCTGCTTTGCGTCGAGGAAGCTTACTACGAAGCTACGCTAGTAGACGCAGACGCAGGAATACCTTTAAAACACAAAAAACACATTCGCAATGAATGTGTTTTTTTCTTGTGCCTAGCAACGTCCTACTCTCACAGGGAAGCTACTGACCTCAATCACTTCATGAGAAACTTCATTGATTTCCTTCGTGCTGCTTTGCATCGAGGAAGCACACTTCGAAGCATTACTAGGA
>NZ_JBKBWN010000024.1:0-40745 GCF_046314235.1 Anaerobacillus sp. | reverse complement strand
TTTTTATAATCATGAAAGATACCAAAAAAGATTAAACGGCCTTAGCCCTATGGAATTTAGAGCTAAAGCCGCTTAAATCATTTTTATTATTTCCACTGTCTACTTGACAGGGGGCAGTTCATTTATTATGTGATCGTCTTTTTGCACTTGACTAGATAATATAGATAACTTATGGTAGTTGCTCCATCAGGTACCTCTTCCTCAAATCCACATATCCCTCAATTTCCTTCCAATACTCCTCCTCATTTTTAGGAATAGGAGACCAATCTTTATCTGGCCAATTGTTTTGGACCTCTTCGAAATTTTTCCCCTTCAAGTATTCATAATCAACTGTGCAGCCCTGCTGTTCTCTTATTGGCTTTGTGAAGATGTAGCCGTCGGACACTTCTTTTAGGGTGAAGTTTTTATAGGTCCTAGAAGCACGGGGACGGTTCTGCTGCTTCATAGGATAAGCACCACAATTATCAGTAAAATTCAAACATGCCAGATTAACTCATGTATTACGCAGTAGACTAGATACAGCGCAGCAAGGAATTAACCAACTACTCATAGATACGAGTAGTTGGTTAATTCTTTTCACACCTAATTTGTTATTTTCTGGTATGATTTATTTATGAAATTACTTTAGATTTGTGATTCGTTTCACTTAAAGTAACGAAGCAGAAGAGTTGAATAAGCAGTAATAGACTTTTTGTAATTCTGGATGGAAAATCTATCAAGAAGTGGAACTTAAAATTTTTTCAATCGTATCAAAATATTAGGGTGAAGGAGTGAAAGATTTGAAGAAAATATTTGTATTAGTATTTTTGGTATCTATTATATCAGCTTGTAATTCATCAACATTGAGTTTAAGCGAAGTTAAAAATGTACCTAATAATGTACAAGACAAAGTTGATTCCGATTTAAAACTTCAATCAATCACTGATGGTGGGAAAGGTTATTATATTGTTTTTCACTCAAGTGGAGATGTAGAAACTGATTTAGAAACAGAAGGGGATACAGTTATTATAAAGTTTAATGAAACCAATTTAGGAGAGAACGTTGTTAAGCAAAATACATTTTATCTAACAACAGACCCAGAACCCAATGTAATAGATGTTCACGTAAATGGTGAATCAACGCCTTTTGATAACGTGACAGTTCAATAACTAAATTGATGTTCCTGTATTAAGTTTAAGCGAAGAAACTTTAAAATAATGGGGAGTCCTTATTAAGCTAAAGAGTGCGATAGCTTAATAATGGTTATCGCCTTTTCTTTACCGAAGTATTGAGCAGAATACATCAGCAAATTAGTTGGTCCTATGTAACAATTTAATAATTAAATAAAATAAAATTTAGGTGATTGAAACTATGTTAGACTTTAATGAGCTTGTATTTAAGCTGAAACAGAAGAATAAAACAGAACCTAACAATACAACCATAATGAATGAACTTGCAATTGCTCTGATGGAAGTAAACGAATATGAAGAAGCTTTGTTGTATTTTGAAAAGGCTGCTCACATAAAACCTTCTATTCAATCACTTCACAATTTAGGCTACTTCTATTATACAGAGGGCGTCCCTCTAGGCGACGGAATTTGGGAGTATCGAGAAGACAAAGCTCTTGAGATTCTAAAAAAAACAATAGAACTAGAGCCTGTATCTCACTATCCGTATACGTTGCTAGGGGAAATTTATTCAGTAAAAGGGGAGTATACAAAGGCAATAGAATTACTAAAAAAGTCAATCTCTTTTCAACCTACGCTGGAAAATTTAAATAATCTTGGGGTTTGCTTATACCACACCTGTGAAATAAAGGATGCAACCAACTACTTTCGTCTTGCAAGTTTAGAAAGAGGGAATGGCAATAATAGTTTACATCCCTTACTTAGTTATGGTTACTGTTTAGCGAAATTAGGAAAACATGCAGAAGCTAGGCTTATTGTTAATGATTTAATCACACTATCTAAAGAGCCTGATTCAGATATAGAACGTGAGCAAATAGCGGATATTTTTTATGAGACGAATGATTTTGTCGAAGTTGTAAAAATTTATGCAGATACCATGTTTGAATATGCGAGTTATTGGGTTCCTCTCTATATGTATTCTCTTAATCAAATCGGTGATAAATACAAGATGAAGAAAGTTCTTGATGATGTTCTTTTAAAAACAGAGGAAAAAATTGAAGAAACACTTAATGATGATGATGTAGATTGGGATTACAAAGACAAGATGAAGTATATTGATGAATTGAGAGATGAGTTATCTTTCTATAAAAACTCATATAAAGAAATCTTAGTTGGTAAACGTCCAGCCTTAGAATATCTACCTAGCATTGAAAGAAACTGTTATCTTTTTGGTTGTACTAGACACAACAATCCAAATTGTAATGAATAAGACTGTTGAAAAAAAGTAATGAAGCGTTAACAGCCTTTATTTATTATTAAAAAGATAGATGTACGAGATTGCGAAACTACAAACTTAAACTAAAGGATGCTTTAGTTGAGGAACTGTTGTAACGGCAGTTCCTACTGTTGTTCAAGTACGAGCAGAGCGTATACATTTGTAGTTAATCATAGGGGTGAAAGAATGACCAAAGATGAGTTTAAAGAATTTCAAGAACGAATTGGTTGGGGAGAAGAATTTAATTTCTATTATAGAGATGCAGAATATTGGATTAGTCAAAATTCAGATGGATATTATTTAACAAAAGTTAAAGGTGCTATTACCCAGAAGTTTAATACAAGTGAACAGCTTTTCGAACTGGGGACAGTTGGGGGTAAACAATTAACAGAAATATTCGGGGAAATAGATTGGTAATACATTTTATCAAAATTCGTTACCGATATTGAAGTACCCAATGCTTACTAAAAATCAAGGAGGAAGTAATGAAGTTGCCAAAATGTAATGTGTGTAACCATCAATTTGGATGGAAAAAGACCTACAAATCACTCTGTAAAAGTAAGACAATACATTGCGAAGAATGTGGAACGGAGCTTAAAGCAACTAATAATGGAATGCTTATTTTGTTAGTAATAATACCAATGATGGTAACAGGTATTATTACTAATAGGGATGATTCTGATTTTTATTTTGCTATTAGCTTAGGAGCGAGTGTTTTTGTAGGTCTTTTAATTACATTACTTTTACCCTATTTAATAAAATACAGTTCAGACAAGTAACTTTTCAACTAACGAAGGCAATAGTTTAACAAGGTGTTGCTGCCATTGATGTGCTAACGAGCAGAAGAGTTGAATAAAATTTCTAAAATCGAATGCTTTAGGCAACTTTATTATTTGGAGGGGTAAAGGTTGAATTATCTATTAAAGTGCATTATGTGGATTTTTTTCCTACTTAGTTCAGCGTGGCTTTTCGAAACATCCTGGGGATGGGAAAATACCACATTTTGGTCTACAACACCATTTTTACATTTTTTATCAATTGTAACGCCAATATCGATACTAATTTTGTTTGGGGTTCTTCTTGGTGGAGGGCATTTGATTAAAGAGTTAAAAGCAGATGGAAGATGGAAAATTAACTTTAAAATGATGATTACGCTTGGCATCTTACCACTTGGAATAGTTCTACTCCTATTAACTTTTTATGTAAAAGGTTTAGTGGATTTAGGTAGATTTAATCATATCTATTTACGGAACTTTGCTTTGATTTTATGTGGTTACTATATTTCCCATAGCATACATAAAGTAAAAAAATAATTATCGCTATTGAAGTAATGAAGCAGGTTTGTTAAATAGTAACGACAAAGAAAGGAGGGATTTAATTTGAAAAATAAATCATCAACAATACTAATTATATTATCAGTTTTGATTGTTATTGGTGGTATGGTTCTTAATTTTAATGAGTTTTTAATGGGAAGCCCTGCAACAATAAAGAATGTAATTGTCACATGTGCTTATATACTATTTTGGATTCTAATTTTAATCATTGGTATAAAAAATAAGGACAGTGGAGTAATGAAGTATTGTTCTATATTTTGGATGTTAACACTGCTTACTGCCCTTATAACTGGATATGTTAATGTAACAGACGCTAACATTGATTTTGTAATTATTTTTGTGATTTTACTCTTAGGACAATGGTATGGTATCAAGTTTATTGTTGGGAGCTTTCTTACTGCTTCAATTATAATTGCTGTTATATCTTTAATTATGTTTATTATTTCCGACACCTATTACACCCATTGCGATACAATAATATAAGACACCAAGACCTCGACTTATCCCATCGGTTTCAGTTAAGTACCACCAGACACTTCCTAAACTTAAGATAGCAACATTTAATAAAAAACCCGATAGAAACGGTATCAAAAATTTTTCAGTCCTTTTCATTTGAAGCCGTCCTATAATTATCGAAACCACCAATGAAATTATCATCAATCCAAAATATATAAATAGCTTCATATTTTCCCCGCCCATCTAACACTCGTAATAATTTCATTACCTTTTATCTAATCTACTCGTTAAACGACTGGCATTTCCTGTTCCGCTAAAGCTTAATATCAAACAGTAATTTACTGATATTTGTTTGTATCTTTGATTGAAAAAACACATTTATAGTAATGGCGCTAGAGGTGGTTGAAAGTGTGATGGAGGCCCATATACCGACATTGTTAGGGTTTTTAACAATAGTTTACTATATAAACTTCTTAGAAAGTAAAGTTGGAATTAGTAGTAAGTTAATCTGGATTAGAAATATAATTCTTTCCTTAATATTGGCTGGCATTTATTTTTCTTTATACAAGTAAACTCACAATTCTCTCAATAATCAGGGTGTTTAAGTTGTACAATTAATAAACAGATTAGTAGGCTTCCAGATTTTTTGAAAGCCAATTCCATTATAAAAAACAACATTAAATATTAATAGAGCCATTTAGATACCACTATATATTCACGAAGCAATTTATTAGGAGCAAATGTGTTTTTAATTCAACTAACGGAAGCGATAGCACAGTGGTTCAGCGTGAAAGGAGATGGTTTAAATAAAAAACTTGAGTAGGTTATTACTTATCATTCTTATGTCAGTAATGTTTTTGGGTTGTTCGGCAAATGAAGTAATTCGTATTGGTACTCCATTCAATGATAAAAGGGGCGAGGGCGTAGATTTTCATACAGAAGTTACTGATACGGAAGCAATAACTAAGGTGCGAACTATCATTAATAACTTAGAGGAAATAGAAGAGCCACTTTATTTAAAGGATATTGCTGATGTTTTTATATCGTTAGATAGATTAGCAGACAGTGTTACTGAAATAAGACGATATATTTGGTATCAAGATGATGGTAGTGCGATTTTATATGGTGATGGAAATGCTAAATATTACAATATGACAGAGCAACAACACAACGAGTTGAAAAGAATATTAGAGGAAAGTTAATGTGTCTTGTTAAGCTAACGAATGCGACAGCTGAATAAAGGTTATCGCATTCCCTTGTTAAAATAACAAGGCAGAATACATCAATAGCGGAAATCTAAAAGTGTGGTGATAGAGTGAATTTCAAAAAAAAGGTGAATTTAATACTTTAGAACAGTTAGTTAGGTCAATTGATTCAATTTCTAAAAAACAATCAACCTTATTAATTGGAATAGATGGATGTGGGGGTTCAGGAAAAAGTACATTCGCAAAAGAATTGAAGGATAAATGTTCTAATGTAACTATTGAACATATGGATGATTTTTATTTACCATCCTCACAAATTATAAAAACACATCCAGAGAATAAGCCAGTAGGTGCAGATTTTGATTGGAAACGTGTATTAAATCAAGTTCTTGAAGCTATTAGTCAAAACAAAGAAGGACATTATCAACGATATGATTGGGAGAATGATGATTTAGCAGAATGGCATACTGTTCCCACTGGGGGTATTGTCATAATAGAGGGTGTTTATTCTATTCGTAAGGAATTAGCTAAAAAATACGATTTTACTATTTGTGTTGATTGTCCACGAGAACTAAGGCTTTTACGAGGTCTTGAAAGGGACGGAGAAGAGGCGCGTGATATGTAATCGGGGCGTCACAGTGACTTAATATCGAAACAAAGCCTAAAGAGAGTGTGATCATTGAAGCAACAGCCATTGACCTTAAGCTTTTGTATAGCCTGTTAACTGGAGACGAAAAAGAAATAAAAGGAACAAAGAATGATATTTATGAGGCGATCTTCCGTAATATTCGTGCTAGAAGAAGAGGGGAAGCGTTTATGAAGACAGTGTGATAGACGAATCTATTTGAAGGTCTAAAAGGTTTAATTCCAAAGACTTTAAGGAGCTCGTTTCCAAAAAACGGCTTCTTTTTTTGTAGTATAGCAAAAATGAAAAAGAGGGTCCATGTCTTATACAAGCGACCCTCTACTTATATGATTTTTAGAATTAAGGATTATTGCTGTTGTTGGAGGAGTTTAATTTTTTGTTCGTGTCGCAAGGTCTTTGTGGCTACCCAGTGTAATGTTTCCAGTGTTTCGGAGAGTTCTGTACTTTTCCCGTCAACTTTCTTTTCAAGTTCGTCAAAGCGACTATCCATGCGGATTTCTAGGTTGTCAATTCGTTGGTTCAATTCTTGAGCATTTTCATTAATTGCTAGAAGGATCATCTTTAAAGTAACTTCCATCTTTTTTCACCTCCTTTTCTACGTTAAATTATAAATTTAACGTAGAAAAAAGTAAATGGTAATCATAGTCTGAGAACTATGTCATTTTCCGGTGCCTGGCACTCCTCGAAATAATTAACAAAATAACAGACAAAGAGGTATGGCTAAAGTTTAATTATCAGCATCAAACAAACAATTGAAAATGGAGTGATTAGATGAGGTTTACGACTTCCGGTGCTTGGCACTCCTCGAAAAGTCTTGTTTCACACCCATGTTTTGAAATCTTCACAGTGACAACCCGAAAAATCTTGTTTAACAATGAGCGCTTATGAAACAAGAAAATTCGGGGCGTCACTGTGACTTAATATTTATAAGTTCAGTCTTCTGCAAAGGGACCTAGAAAAACTACTGTATTACGCAGTAGACTAGATACTGTGAAATAAATTTATTCTTTGGAGAAAGAAGTAAAAAAGAGCTTTTTTTCAGCTCTTTTTATTCGTTAAAGCAAAGTGAGTGCACTTATAATTTGCTAATTTTATGTTATAGTTGTATCAATTTTGTTTTTAGAAAAAACGTCTTAAAAGAAGAAGAGATGTGATTAGAAAGAAGGGAATAAATATCCTTCTAAAGGGTGATGTGCGAAGAAATAAACCTCTTTGTTGATTTACACCTTCGATAATTCCTGTATGAATTCCACCATAAGTATCTCTAATTTCTACCATTTGTCCTTGATACGCCATTGCTAATTGGTCCATTAAATCTTCACCTCCGTTCCAAAAGTGTTACTATACTTTATGTTTTAGTTATAGGGAGGTTTGGACGAATTATATCGGTTATATATACATTTAAGTATTTAGGATATTGTACATTACGAAACTGACGAGTAAGACCAATTATTCACAGTTACAAAGAGGTGAATTATACAAAGAAGAATTAAGTGAAAAAAAAGCGAACACTTATGAAGAAGCATTCGCATCAAAAAAGGTTTCTAATAATGTGATCTAACGAAAGCCGTGCCAACAATAATCAATAAAATGAACAAGACAACGATTAACGCAAAATTATTGTCTCTTCTGTGACCATAACCACTCATGAAGTTTCACCTCCATATATACAGGATTATTTTACTTTATGTATTGTCTGGAAATATGTCTGGACGAACTATGTATGGCAAAAAAACATTTTATGTAATTAAAGAAAAAAGTGAATTTATTGCTCAGTACAACCATACTATTCAATAGAAATTTCACCTTTTTGGTTCAGACATAAACTTCAAGACCTTTTTAATAAAGGAAAGGATTTCCACTAGTAAATAGAGAATTTTACTATTGTAATGAAGATTTAAGGAGTGAGGGTAATGAATCATTTTCAAGAAAAGCTACAGCCTCTTTTAAGAAGCTTTGTTGAAAGAGGTCCTGTTGGATGTGCATTAGCAGTTCATCGTGAAGGAGAAAGACTTTTTGAGGATTATGTCGGATATGCAGATCTTGAAACGAAAAAGGAAATTACAACCGATACGATTTACCGTATTTATTCGATGACAAAGGTTGTTACCTGTACAGCAGCACTCATGTTATATGAGAAAGGACTGTTTTTACTCAATGATCCATTAGAAGAATATTTGCCTGAATTCAAAAATCCAAATGTGTATCGGGAAACTGAGTCAGGAGAAATTTACACCACTAAAGCATCAAGGTCAATAACGGTAAAAGATTTATTTACAATGACTTCAGGGTTAACGTATCCTGGAGAAGGGAATGAAACCGAACGTCATGTGGCGAGAGTTCTAATGGAAATAGATCAAAGAGGGGAAAAAAGGACAACTCGTCAATTATCTCAGACTTTAGCTAGCATCCCATTAGCCTTTGATCCTGGAACGAGATGGCATTATGGATTAAGTCATGATGTACTAGGAGCGTTTATTGAGGTGCTAACCGGTAAAAGCTTTGGGGAATTTTTAAACGAAAAGATTTTTGAACCTTTGAAAATGGAGGATACCTTTTTCCGCATTCCAGAATCAAAAAAGGATCGTCTTTGCTCCTTCTATAATCGTGATGATCAAGGGAATTTTATAAAGAACACAACAATGGATAGTAATATTCAAGCCGATGCGAAATTTGAGAGTGGCGGTGGTGGTTTACTGTCTACACTTCATGATTACAGTCGCTTTGCTCAAATGCTGGCAAATGACGGGACACTTGATGGTGAGCGCATCATTGGAAGGAAGACAATCGATTTAATGGCAACGAATCATCTTCGCCCAGAAAATCGTGAAAACTATAATTGGAATTATCTCTCAGGGTACGGGTATGGCTTAGGTGTAAGAGTCATGTCTGATCAGGCATTAGGCGGGGCGAATAGTTCACTTGGAGAATTTGGTTGGTCAGGTATGTTAGGTACATGGGTGTCTATTGACCCGAAAGAAAAAGTCTCAGCTGTCTATATGCAGCAAATGTTACCTAACCTAGAAGGCTATCACCAACCAAGATTGCGTTCTGTCATCTATGGTGCACTTTAACAGTTTTTATTGAAGCTGATTAGTCGTTTTTTAGACAAAACAGATTTCATAATGTCGTTCTTCCGGCACTCCCCGAAGAAACTTGTTCCACACTTAGGTTTCACAAACCTATCATAACCAACATTAAAAATATTTTTACAAGAGGCAGTATATAAAACGCCTCTTAATTTTTTCCGACTGGTGTATTGAAGCCATGATCAGAGGAGTTAATGCTACTATTATTCATTTGCGATTGATCATTCCTTTGGTTCCGATTTTGAAAGAATAAAATAAAAGTTGCAATTTATCTCTGAGCTGTTTGCAGTTCCGTTAAGCAAGCCAATCTATTAAAATAGAAGACTTAGCGTACACTCGCGTAATGGTGGCGGTCTGTATATAAAAAAGAGAAGAGTAGTATTTTACGTCAAAACGTTAATACTACTCTTCTCATATATTGAATGTCAGGATCGTTCAATTGAAAATGCTTCAGCAAAGTTTTATGTTTAAAAGATAGGCCATATTATTTACAATACATTGAAAAGAAAACGATATTATGGTACCTTTATATAAATGTATATTATAGTATATTGAATTTGGCTATATTTAACCTATTATAATTATACATTATAGTCGCTGCACTAGTCAACCTTTTTATCAAAATCTTATGTAAGGAGTGTTTGGATGAATTCGGAACTTCAGCAGGAGCAAAAACGAGTAGACTGTGTAATGGAGACAATTACGGAGGAAATACACAGATTGGAAGAAGAAACTGCCAAGAGTAAGAATGAAGTGGTTCAGATCCGCAAGCACTTTTGGGATGAAGTCAAGGTGAGTACGGATACCTTTGATGATTACCTCGAGACTATTATCGGCTTACGGCAAGAGGCACAAGCTCTCTCTGTTAGTCAAAGCACTCATCGGCATGCATCTAAGCGTTTAGCGACGCTGCGCCGAATGCAAGAGGTTCCCTATTTTGGAAGGATTGATTTTGTCGAAGAAGGAAACGCAACGGATGAAAAATTCTATATTGGTATCTCTTCACTTCAGGATAGTAATGGAGAAGATTTCCTGATTTACGACTGGAGGGCTCCTGTCTCAAGCATCTACTACGATTACCAGCCGGGTCCGGCCAAGTATGAAACACCTGGAGGCACAATCGAAGGTGTTTTGGAGAAAAAGTGGCAATACCTTATTCGCAGAGGTGTTCTTCAATCGCTGTTTGATACGAGTCTCACCATTGGAGACGAGATTTTACAACAGGTTTTGGGTAAAGGTACCGACAAACAAATGCACAATATCGTAGCGACCATTCAAAAAGAGCAAAACCATATCATCCGTCATGACCGCGGGAGGCTATTGATTGTACAAGGTGCAGCAGGAAGCGGGAAAACATCGGCTGCTATGCAGCGAATTGCTTATTTGCTCTACAAATATCGAGATCATCTAAATGCTGACCAAATCATTCTGTTTTCTCCTAATTCCTTGTTTAGTAGTTACGTGTCCAATGTACTGCCAGAACTTGGTGAAGAGAATATGCAACAGGTCACATTTCAGGAATACTTGAATCATCGTCTGGGTGAAGAGTTTCAAGTTGAAAATCCTTATGAGCAATTGGAATATGTTTTAACTGCGACGACTACGCCTTCGTACAGGTCTAGGCTTATCAGTATCCGATTTAAAGCATCTACCCGATTTTTTGAGGCGATCCAATCATATAGACAGTCACTTGAATTATCAGGAATGCAGTTTAAGGACATTACCTTCAGAGGAAAGCCGATTGTTACTGCACAACAAATAGCAGATCGTTTTTACAGTCATGATACTTTACTCCGCTTTCATAATCGACTTGAAAAATTGAGGGATTGGCTTCTTGTAAAAATAAGGGAAGTCCAAAGGGTTGAAAGAAATAAGTCATGGGTACAGGATGAAATCGAGCTGCTAAGTAACGAAGAATACCATAAGGCACATCGTTACTTAGCGGAAAAACGAGGCTTTAAGCGAGAGGCGATTGCAGACTATGAGATGGAACCAAATTCACTTGCCCAATTGATTGTTCGCCAAAAATTGAAGCCGTTACAAAAACGCATCCGAGCCTATCGTTTCATTGACTTTAAGGGGATGTATAAGCAGCTCTTTTTTGATCCCGCCCAGATCCAACGTTTGATCGGGTAAACACCAGTAAGGTGGACGGATATTTGTCAAACGACGCTAGAAATGCTAGATGAAGATAAACTATTTCACGAGGACGCTACGCCGTTTTTACTTTTGAAAGAGCTGATCCAAGGCTTTCAAACGAACAGTTCAATCAAACACATCGTTGTTGATGAGGCCCAGGATTATTCTCCTTTTCAATTTGAATTTTTAAGACGTTTGTTTCCAGCCGCAAAGATGACAGTGCTTGGCGACTTTAATCAGGCGATATTCGCCCATGCTAATGAAATGGTTGATTTCAACACACTTAGCAGCCTTTACGGATTAAATGAAACGAAATTGATCAATATTACAAGGAGTTACCGATCTACCAAACCAATCATTGAATTTACACGAAGACTTGTTCCTAATGGAGATAAGGTTGTTCCTTTTGAACGTGACGGCGAGAAACCCGTGCTTAAACAAGTCGCAGATCACGGAGAATTGCACAGCTGCATTGCCTCCAAAGTCGCAGAATTACAAAGTCTTGGGCTAAATAGTATTGCGATCATATGCAAATCTGCAGAGGAAAGTATCATTGCCTATGAAGCCTTGTCTGGCATTGATGAAATAAAACTCTTAAAGAGCAACTCGAGTGAATATGTGCAAGGAGTTGTAGTAGTGCCAACGTATTTGTCCAAGGGTATCGAATTCGATGCTGTCATCATTTATGATGCATCTAAGCTTGCATACGGTGATGAGAGCTTACGCAGAGTTTTCTACACTGCCTGCACCAGAGCTATGCATTATTTGTATATTTACAGCGTAGGAGAACCGAGCCCATTTTTACAAAAGGGATTGCGGGAAGGTTTCATCCAAGCTTAAGAAGCAAGGGGAAGCAAGGGGACGGTTCTGTTGCTTCCTAATTTAGTAAAACTATAGATAAAAGAACATAAGTTCGTTATAATTATTATATGTAATTACATTAAGCGGATGGGCGGTTGACCATCTCCCGAAAGAAGGGAGGTGGGGGTAATGACGACATATGAAGCAATTATTGTAGCACTTCAATCAAATTTAGTTTTGATAGGGGTTGTATCATTGATCATAGTCATCGTCAAAGACAGAAAAAAGTAACCGTCCAGCGCCCCGACAAAGGTTAGGATGTTACTTTTTTCAGTAATAAACAATATTTTGGTCACCCTGCTACCTTCCTGAGTGACTTCTTTGCAAAGCATGCGACGAGTAATCGCAGGAGCAGCAGTAGCGGATGTAATTGCTTGACCGGACGTTGGAGCGTTCGGTCTTTTTATTCTCTGTCTGTTTATGATTAGATTATACACTAATACGTAGTTTTTAATCAATTATTGAGGAGAAGCAACAGCTCCGTCCCGGCGCTTCCTATTTTTTTAGGTTAGGGTATCGCCAAGTAAATGGATATTTATGGTGTTATAATAAAGTAAAAATTATTAATCTAGTTTTGAAAATCTACGTAAATGGTAGATAAGAATGTAAAGTAAAACTATTCCAATGAAAAATAAAAGATGAGAGATAGGAGCTAAGCACTGTGAATTTTGCTAGTGAGAAAAAAACTGGTGGGAAATGGAGATTTATTTTTAAATATGGTATTGCATTTGGTATTTGTGGTTCTATTCTGATTTTTATATTAGATGTAATTTTTGGGAAAATTACAGAAGATACATATACTATAGTGATAGCAGAAATTTTAATCCGTGCTATTTTTTATACTTCTTTTGGTATGCTTTTAGGATATATAGCTTGGAAGGGAAGAAAGCATTCCAAGTAAATGGCTTGACAGGTTGGTGGGAAGCAAGGGGACGGAGCTGTTGCTTCTTTCGTTTCGCAAAACGAAAAGATACAAAGCCCGTCATGTCGCTTCCTTTCATTTTTCCGTCAGGTAAATAAAAACATCGCAGGTATGCAAACGCTTAAAAATCTGATAATAATGAGCGAATATTGAGATAATTAAGCAGGGATACACCGTGACGATCACGAAATACTCCCTATCGTAACTGTTAGGGGGGATTTTTTTGTTAGGAGAGACGTACAAAAACTATGATGCACTTGGATTAGCCCAATTAGTTCAAACGAAACAAGTAAAACCTGAGGAGTTAGTGGAAGAAGCCATTAAGCAAATTGAAACGCTAAATCCAACCTTACATGCGGTGATAGATAAGTTTTATAAACGAAATTCGAACCTCGTTAGTGCGAATGAAAAGGGGAGATTTTCTGGCGTACCGATGCTTGTTAAAGATATTACCCAAGCGGTGAAGGGCGAGCGCATCACGTCAGGGTCAAGGGCATTTAAAGATTATGTTGCCAAGGAAGACTCATATTTTGTAGAAAAGCTACGGAACACAGGGGCAATAATGTTAGGATCTACAAATGTTCCTGAATTTGCCTTAATGGCGGTTACCGAGCCTGCTTTTCATGGAGTGACAAGAAACCCCTGGAACAAAGCTTACACACCAGGTGGTTCTAGCGGTGGCTCAGGTGCTGCTGTAGTATCAGGAATGGTTCCATTGGCAGGAGCTAATGACGGTGGTGGCTCCATTCGAATTCCAGCTGCTTATTGTGGACTTTTCGGTCTAAAACCGACAAGAGGGAGAACTCCAGTAGGGCCAACAGTGGGCAGAAATTGGCAAGGAGCTTCCGTTGACCATGTCCTTACTAGATCAGTGCGGGATAGTGCGGCGATGCTTGACGAACTACAAGGTAATGCAAAAGGGGCGGCATTCCACGCACCACCTTTTACAGGCAGTTATTTAGAGATACTAAACCAACTATTGAATCAAAAGTTAAGATTTGCGTTTTCTGTGCAGTCACCACTTAGTACAGACGTTCATCCAGAGTGTAAGGATGCCGTTCTAAAAACGGTTAAAATGCTCGAACAAATGGGACACATCGTCGAGGAAAAAGACGCACCAATCGATGGCAAGAAAATTGCTAATAGTTATTTAATGTTGTATTTCGGGGAAGTTGCGGCAACCCTTGCTGAGCTTGAAGGTGTCATTGGCCGAAAAGCTAGGTTTGCTGATGTAGAGCCATCTACTTGGCTATTAGGGCAAATTGGTCAATCTGTGTCTGCAGGAGATTTTGTCACTAGTTTAAAAGAGTGGGATAAAGCGGCTTTTGCGATGGAAAGCTTTCATGAGACGTATGATTTTTACATTACGCCAACAACGGCCCAACCACCTGCAAAAATTGGAGAACTCGCACTAACCTCCGCCGAAAAAACCATTGTTAGTCTTGTCAGTAAAATAGGACTTACGAAGTTACTATTAAAAACGACCTTCGTAGACAAGCTTGCTGAAACAAGCTTAATGCGGACACCGTTTACCCAGTTAGCCAATTTAACCGGCCAGCCGGCCATGTCAGTACCGCTTCATTTAACAAAGGAAGGCTTACCTTGTGGAGTTCAATTTATGGCAGCTAGAGGTGGGGAAGATCGCCTCTTCCAACTAGCTGGTCTGTTAGAACAAACCGAGTATTGGTTAGATTGTAATCAGCATATCAAAACTTGATTTTTTCTTAGAATTTCAGAGGCAAAAAGACAAGCTATAAAACTTAGGCCTTTAACAAGAGATGATATTCATTTTGTAATAAGCTGGAGTAAGGACAATATTTTTATTGTGCCGCTAAAGTCTGGGGAAAATAGGAACCGAAAAGAACTCTCTAGTTAGTTGCGTCGTTGGGTAAATAATAAAGCTTAATTTTTCATTTAAAAGGACAATACTCCAGTAGCTCCGTTATAATCAATAGAATAGAAGTTAGGTAGATAAGAACTATGGCTTTGGCTGTAGTTCTTATTAATTTATGAACGGAAAAATTTCACTTACAGATATAAGAATTACATAAATTTTATTTCAATACACTAGTAAGAAAGAAGAAGTTATTATTACAACGCTATAGTACTAATAACTTACGTAGTTTTAATAAAGTTTGTTGTTTTAAGAGGATTGTTCAAGAAAATGGCAAATTATATAAAAGAGGGGAGTGAAGTTTATGGAACTTGGTTTTTGGTTGGTCATCTTCTTTGCGTTATTATATGAACCGATCATCGGGTATTTTGATTTCAGAAAATTTAAAGTTAATGTGAGAGGAAATGAAAATGCGAGGTTAAAATTTTATCAAAATACAATCATTGGTCTTTGGATTCCAACTTTATTCATATTACTCTTAGTTATTTTTACAGAATTAACTTTAAAAGATATTGGTCTATCTGCCCCACAAATTAACACTGATACTTTAGGAGTATGGGTGACGTATGGTGCGCTTGCTTTAGTGGCTATCTACTTTGTTGGAATTTTGTATTATTCGGTTGGTTATCACTTTAGCGATAAGATTAAAGCAAAATTGACACAGGTAAACCAGAAAGAATGGGAGAATGTCAGTTTTTCAGAAATATTGCCCGTTACTGACAAAGAGAAGAGAGTCTGGAATTATGTTTCGTTAACTGCTGGGATTACGGAAGAGATCATCTATAGGGGGTTTCTTATTTTTGCTTTAGGTTATTTATTTCCTGATGTCTCTATTTGGTTTGTTATCGTCTTTTCTTCACTTTTGTTTGGATTAGCTCATACCTATCAAGGGTTTGTTAGCGGAGTTTTAAGAACAACTGTGTTTGGATTAATCTTTTCTATTCTCTATATTGGCATTGGTTCAATTTTGCCGCTCATTGTCTTTCATTTCTTGATTGACTATCTAGCAAAATTGGGGGAAGTGAAGTGACAAGATTGAGTTAGAGAGGTTGTCAATTTCTATCATTCTTTTTAACGTGTCCCATGTGCCCTTTACGTTGCTTACTTCATGCTAAAGGGAACGTGGCGTTGTCCCATGTGCCCTTTATGTTGATTACTTCGTGCTAAAGGTAACGTGGCGGCTGCCCACGTGCCCTTTACGTTGCTTACTTCATGCTAAAGGGAACGTGGCGTTGTCCCATGTGCCCTTTATGTTGACTACTTCATGCTAAAGGTAACGTGGCGGCTGCCCATGTGCCCTTTACGTTGACTACTTTATGCTAGAGGTAACGTGGCGGCTGCCCATGTGCCCTTTATGTTAATTACTTCATGCTAAAGGGAACTTGGTGGTGAAATTACTTAAAGAACAGAGTGTTTTATTTTATGTTCGTTAGACACTTTTATATGAAAAAATTAGAGTATGAAGAAATATACCATTGTTTACCAAAAAGGTAAAATAAGCCTCTATTCCATCTTTGAATAGAGGCTTTCGAAATTGTTATTCCGTGGGAACGAAGGGACGGAGCTGCTGTTGCTTCTTTCGTTTCGCTAAACGAAAGAAGCACAAGAACCGTCCCGGCGCTTCCTTAATAAGCATTACCTTGATCATCAATATAAATAGATTTAATTACCGTACGTTGGAACTTGTCTCCTGATGGGCTTACGCCTTCAATATCAACAGTGATGTTATAGGCACCTTCACCACGGTCAGGGATTGTTACTTGGTTATTTACATTATGCTTTTGGTTTTGTCTAAAGTCTCTCATTTTTTGACCAATTTGTTTGTTGGTGTTACCTTTACCTGGAACAAAATCAATTTCATAAAACAACTTGAATGGCGTGTTGCCTCGATTTTTTCCAGGTTCGTAGTCTACAATATATCTCCAGTTTTTCTTATTTCCATCTTCTACAAACTTAAGTTGTTTGTTTAATTTCGAGTCAAACTTAACAAGTAGCGCGTAGGCTGAAGTTTCATTTGTATGTGTTCGGATCTTCCATTCACCTTTCTTTGGATTTTCAATCTCAATAAAGTGATGCCATGCTCCGTTAAAGTATTCAGTGTCTTGAACACCAACTACTTCATATGTTTTACGTTCGTTATTTCCAGCTCTTACTAGTTCTACAGAGTCTAATTTTGTAGCGCTCATCCAGTTAATCGTAATCGTCTTCACATCATTTTCTACGAAAAATGTTTCTTCAGCTTTTCCGTATTGTGCACCACCGCGAATTAGTAAATCAATTTCTTCTGATGCTATTTTGTCATAGAAGTATTCAAGAGCTGCTTCTTGCATAGGCTTTGTTGTTGTTACTCTATCTCTAAAAAGTGGAAGTGCGTTTGACCCTTGGTGTACTTCACCATGATTCCAGTTACGAACTGCTAGTTCATTCGCATATGGAAGGCGTGTACTTACAACGGAAACAACGCCATCGCTAGGCCCGGAGATAAATGTACCGCCCCACTAATAGTTAGAGAAAAAAGGACCAGCTCGGTTACCTGCGATCGTGTAATAACGGTTTTGGTTCACTTCCCAACGATTGTCAGTAATTGCTCGGAAGTGGTTCATTACACCAGTTTGTAAGCTTCTTGTTCCTTCGCTATTTTGCCCTATTAAGGCTGCTAGCCAACCTAAAGATGAGCTATTTGCTAAGTCAGCCAATTCACTTCCCCAGTGAGGAGAACCTATTGTTACGACATCAGATACTAAATGGTGTTTTCCTTCGTGAATTAAGGCAACTTGAGCATCAACGCCACCTTTACTATAGCCCACAATAACTAGCTTCTTACCGCCAAAGTATTCAGAAATCTGCTCTAACTGATTGGCTAAGATTGCACCGTTGTCCCAATAACTTTTCGGCGTTCCACCTGAGTCGTAGAGTTCAACAAAGGCCGTTTCAAAGCCATTTTGTCTCGCTAAATCATACATATTGTTTCCTTGATACCAAGTCGTTGAGTTGTTCGTTAATCCTTGGACAAATACTAGCACGGGCTTTTCTGGGTTAGGCTCAGCAGGCAAAGTACCAATGTGGATCGTTCCAGGTTGATTTCCTTGTCCTATTGTCTCGTGAAAGTGAGAACTTGCAAGTGACTGAAATGCTAAGGTAAATAGGAGTGTGATTGTTAAAGAGATGCTGAAAAGTTTTTTTCTCGTCAAATTTAATTCCTCCTCTTAATTGAAAGGTAGTCAAACTAAATTCAAGTTCACCCCCTTTTTAATATTCAGAAAGTTAAAATTATAATATATTTATTCTCTATAAACCCATATAAAACCTATCAAGACGGCGTTCTTTCTGTAAATACTTTCCAACATAAAGTGAGGTTTTTTTCGTATATACATGAGAAAGTAACAAATTTTTCGTAGGAAGCAAGGGGACGGTTCTGTTGCTTCTTTCGTTACGCTAAACGAATGGAAGAGCCGTCACGCTGCAATGTGATAAATCACATTCTTTGAGCTTGTTAATTTATTTACTCTATTAAAAGCAAAGGAAATTGCATGGATTTGGTGTAAAATAAGAACAACAAGTTAGATTGGAGAAATCTTTATGAAAATTAAAACCGTTTGTAC
This sequence comes from Anaerobacillus sp., assembly GCF_046314235.1. Taxonomy (NCBI): domain Bacteria; kingdom Bacillati; phylum Bacillota; class Bacilli; order Caryophanales; family Bacillaceae; genus Anaerobacillus; species Anaerobacillus sp. The sequence goes on along the minus strand of NZ_JBKBWN010000024.1, from coordinate 22,215 downwards.
TTGGGACGATGAACTTTGGCAGGACGTGAGCCCACTCTATATGGAGGCATTTGGTGAAAAGGGGGCTAAGCACATTAAGATTATCAAAAATATGTTTGTACAAGGAATTGCCGAGCTTCATGTGGGGTACAACAACTCCGTAGCGGTTGTTATGGCCCTCACAGGGAAGCTTTTATCTGATGGTGTGATGATCATTGACTATTTGGCAGTAGCTGAAAAAGAGCGGGGACAGGGACTTGGCAAACATTTTGTTATGTACCTGCGACAGAAAGCACTTGCTAAGGGTATTCAGAAAATAATTATTGAGGCCGATTCAGAGGAAACACCAGAAAATACAAAGCGTATCCAATTTTGGCAATCATGCGGTTTTCTTCTTACCGAGTATGTCCATCACTACATCTGGGTACCAGAAACATACCAGGCTACTAATTACCGATTCGCCTAGAGTAACGGGAGAAGAACTGTTTGTGTATATTAATACCTTTCACCGGCTATCGTTTCGTGGTGGTGGGAAGAAGGAAGAGTAGAGTTTTCTTCTTGCTTGAAAGGAAGAACGAAGGCTATGTAACCTCGTTCTTTTTTTCATGAGGTTATGTCAGGCACTTGACTTTTTATTTTAGATTATAAAACTATAGATTTAAGAACTAATGTTCGATAAAAAATTATTTAGCAGTTACATAAAGCGGATGGGCGGTTGACCATTCCCCAATAGGAGGGGGGTGGCAAGAATGACGACATATGAGGCAATAATTGTAGCACTTCAATCAAATATAGTTTTGATAGGAGTTGTATCATTGATTATAGTCATCGTCAAAGACAGAAAAAAGTAACCGTCCAGCCCTGACCAAGGAATAGGATAGTTACTTTTTTCATTAGTATCGATTTTTGGTCACCCTGCTACCTTCCTGAGAGACTTCTTTGCAAAGCATGCGACGAGTAATCGCAGGAGCAGCAGTAGCGGATGTAATTGCTGACCGGACGTTGGACCGTTCGGTCTTTTTTTATTGTCTGTCTGTTTATGCTTAAATTATACACTACAACGTTGTTTTAAATCAATTTTTTGGGATTTAATTTAAACTAAAGGAAGCACAAGAACCGTCCCTTCGCTTCCCCACCTTTGAATAGAAGCTTTTGAAAGTGTTATTCTGGAATATGAAATGTAACAATGGTGCCTGCGATAAAATCGTGGATGGCACGCTTATCTTCTCTAAATATCACCATGAAAAAACTAACAATAGACGCAATCCCAAATGTAAATGTGTAAATAAATCCTGAAACAAGATCTCGTAGTAGCATCGTACCAATTCCAACTTGGTCACCGTTAATCTTTACAATTCGGATCCCCATCATTTTCTTGCCGACAGTGAAGCCCTTCCAAATGACTGGAAGGATGATACCGTATAAAAACATTAAGAATTCAAAGGGGAGAGTTAGTTCTCCAGTCAAAATATAACTAATGATGGTAATTGGAAGAAAAATAAATAGGAGATCTAATATCTGGGCAAAAAATCTTTCCCCAAATCCAGCAGGATTTTCGTAAGCAGGGGTCTGGTTACTGTGCATAAATTACCACCTCATGTTAAAATATTCATAATATACATAGTTTACAGACTATTTTACCATAACATTGGTAAAATGTGAGATTTATCTTTTCGTAAGGCTTATCGTCTCTTCATTTTTTATCGTCTAACCTCATAATCAGATCAGCGGAGGTATTTTGTTAGCCTTCCTAGTTTCGAATTAAATTTGGTGGAATCATGTCTATGATCGCAGGTTTATTTCTTGCTTTAGCACACTCTATTAATCTAGTTTTTTCAGATGGTGAAGGTGTTTTATTGGGTAAAGTTATTGTGTTTTTGGGCACCACTTCTTTTTGTAATAGGAATGATATTCGTTGGTATTTCAATGATGAGAGCGAAACTATTACCGTCTGTTATAGGGTTATTACTTATTATCGGAACAATTGTGTTTGCCCTTGGTACAGTAGCAGGAAATTTAGAACCTCTTATCTCAACACTAGGGTCGATTATCACCGGATTAGGTTTTATATGGGGAGGGTTCTTTCTTTTTAGAAGGAGTTCTCAGTGGACAATAAAAAATTAACTGGTCTTTAAAACGGGTAAATTTAGTATGAAAACTTGATTTACTCGTTTTTTTGTTGGCTTTTTCGTGAAACATCGTTCCTATCCCCTGTTTCCTCTTAAAAACCAAAAATTACAATGAGTGAACCCAATTCCTTATAAACAGGAGTTGGGTTTTTACCTTTTCATGCTAACTGTAACGAATTTACAAGTAAAAGTGCGTTTCGCATAGATAATTTAAAAGAATTGTTCTTTTTGGCTGTCTGGCACCTTACAGCGCGGTTCGATTTGTACCGTTTAGGTAAATTTTGTGCTTATTTTTCTAGGTCCTTGCATTTTTTTTTACCGAAAAGGAGTGTTGTTTTTCCTAACGACAGTGAAGAGCGATCGAGTAGAGTAAAGGTAAGATACATGAGGAAAAGAAAGCGAAAATAACCATCTATTCTTTTCTTAGCTTCATGGATCTCATTAATGCAAATTAATTAAAGGGTTTTCATTGAGAATTGAGAGGAGAAAGAGGATGAAGAATATTGTTCAAGGATTTAGTTCCCCTAGTCAAAGAATTGAAGTATTAAAAGAACAGATTTTAGATGCTGTGCCCCGTATTGAAACTGAAAGAGCGCTTCTTATTACGGAGTCTTATAAAGAAACGGAAGGGCAACCAGCAATCATAAGAAGAGCAAAAGCTCTAGAGAAAATATTAGCAGAAATTCCTATTGTCATTAGAGACCAAGAGTTGATTGTAGGAAGTTTAACTCAAGAGCCAAGATCTTCACAGGTGTTTCCAGAATTTTCAAATAAATGGATTAAAGACGAATTTGACCGAGTCGGGAAGAGAAATGGTGACGCTTTCCAAATTTCTGAAGAAGCGAAACTTCAACTAGAAGACGTCTTTGAATACTGGAGTGGGAAAACAACAAGTGAACTTGCTACATCCTACATGTCTGAGGAAGCGAAATCTTGTTTAAATCATAATGTGTTCACAGTTGGAAACTATTATATGAATGGTGTTGGTCATATTTCAGTAGACTATGCCAAGGTGTTGAAAAAAGGATTTAAAGGGATTTTGGAAGATACCGTTGTAGCGATGAATGAGGCAGACGATAAAGATCCTAGTTATATTAAAAAGTACCAATTTTATAAAGCAATCATCATTATTTGCGAAGCAGCGATAAAATATGCGCAGCGTTACGCTGAGAAAGCGCTTGAATTATCTCAAGTAGAGTTCAATCCTGCTAGAAAGAAAGAATTAAAACGAATCTCAGAAGTTTGTATGACTGTTCCAAAAAATGGAGCTACCAATTTCTATGAGGCTTGCCAATCATTTTGGTTTATTCACGCCATTATAAATATTGAATCAAATGGTCATTCGATTTCACCTGGACGTTTTGACCAATATATGTACCCATACTTCCAAATGGATCAAACAACATCCAAAGAAGAAGCTCAAGAGCTAGTAGATTGTATTTGGGTAAAATTGAATGATATTAACAAAGTACGTGATGAAGTATCTACAAACGCTTTTGGTGGATATCCAATGTTCCAAAACTTAATTGTAGGTGGTCAAACAAGAGAAGGAATGGATGCAACCAACGAGCTTTCCTACATGGCAATTGAGGCTACTGCACATGTTCAATTACCTCAACCATCGTTTTCAGTTCGTGTCTGGTCAAAATCACCAGATCAATTTTTAGTCAAAGCTTGTGAATTATCTCGTCTTGGTTTAGGTGTTCCTGCTTATTATAACGATGAGGTAATTATCCCAGCGTTAGTAAACCGAGGCTTAACATTAAGTGATGCTAGAAATTATGCAATTATCGGTTGCGTAGAGCCACAAAGTCCTGGAAAAACAGAAGGATGGCACGATTCAGCATTCTTTAATCTTCCGAAAGTATTAGAGATTACACTGAACAATGGAATGTGCAATGGTGAGCAAATCGGACCTAAAACAGGTGATATCAGTCAATTTACGAGTATTGAAGCCATCATTGAAGCTTATAAAAAGCAAATGGAATACTTTGTAAGTCATTTAGCTGCAGCTGACAATTGTGTGGATTATGCTCATGCTGAAAGAGCACCACTACCGTTCTTATCGTCTATGGTTGACGATTGTATTTCAGTTGGAAAGTCGTTACAAGAAGGTGGGGCGCACTATAACTTTACAGGACCACAAGGAGTTGGTGCTGCAAACGTCGGTGACTCATTTATGGCAATTAAAAAGTTAGTGTTTGAAGAGAAGACTTTTACATTACAACAATTAAAAGAGGCGCTTGATTGTAACTTCGGTGCAGATAGTTGTAATAACCAAGCTCTTGACGCTGATAAAACATATGACCTTGTATTAGCAGCTGTTAAAAAAGTATTAGGCGAAAGTGGTAACGCAAACATTTCTTCTATTACAGATAAGTTAGATATTCATCTTGGTCAATCAACTACTGGTGTAGCTAGTAACAATTTCGAGTCAATTCGTCAAGCTCTTATTAAGGCTCCGAAATTCGGAAACGACATTGATGAAGTTGATATGTTGACACGTGAGGGAGCACTAATCTATTGTCGCGAAGTGGAAAAACACACAAATCCAAGAGGTGGAAAGTTCCAAGCAGGTTTATATCCAGCTTCCATTAATGTACTAATGGGTACTTGTGTAGGGGCAACTCCTGATGGAAGAAAAGCGAAAGAGCCGCTTTCTGATGGCGTTTCACCATCTAGAGGTGCAGATACTAGTGGACCAACCGCTGCGACAAACTCAGTAGCAAAATTAGATCATTTTATTGCTTCAAACGGAACATTATATAATCAAAAATTCCATCCTTCAGCTATTCAAGGTGATTCTGGACTACAAAATCTTGCTTCACTCGTTCGTGGTTACTTTGACCAAAAAGGGATGCACATTCAATTTAATATTATTGATAAAGCAAAGCTTGTCGCAGCGCAACAACAACCTGAAAAGTATCGCGATCTCGTCATCCGCGTAGCTGGTTATAGTGCACAATTTATTGCCTTAGATAAAGCTATTCAAGACGATATTATTATGCGTACAGAACACAATTTTTAAAGACTAACTTAAAATTATAGACTGGTTGAAATTTGCTTTATTGGAATTTAGATTCGGCCTTTCTTGCAAGAGGTGACAAGAAATGGAGAAAATTGATTATTCGAAAAAAGGTGTTGTCTTTAATATTCAAAAGTTTTCAGTGCACGATGGTCCGGGTATACGAACAATCGTATTTTTAAAAGGTTGTCCTTTAAGATGCTTGTGGTGCTGTAACCCAGAATCACAGGATCCTAAACCTACTGCTGATTTTGGAAAAGAAATGACTGTCGAAGAAGTGATCGAAGAACTAAAAAAAGATGCGGTTCATTATCGACGTTCAGGTGGTGGAATTACCATTTCAGGTGGTGAACCTCTCATGCAGGACAGCTTTGTAATTGAACTATTAAAAGCATGTAAGGTACAAGGCTGGCATACGGCAATGGAAACGACAGGATTAGCTAATGAAAAGGTTTTAACAGATGTAATTCCACTTTTAGATTTAGTGTTATTAGATGTTAAAGGGATTGAATTTGATGTACATGAGAAATTTACAGGCATCTCTAGTAAACCCCTTTTAAAAAATTCAATCGTCATTGGCAATCTAGCTAAAGAAATTGCGATCAGAATTCCAGTTATTCCAACATTTAATGCAGATGAAAAAAGTATCGACTACATTTGTCAGTTTGTAAAACACATTAACCGTGTGTCAAGGGTCCATTTATTGCCTTACCATAATTATGGTGAAAATAAGTACGAAGTTGTTGGAAAGAATTACGAAATGAAAGAGATTCCATCGTTATCAATACGCGACTTAAAAGACTATCAATCAATTGTTGAAAAACATGGTTTTATGTGTGTCATTGGAGGCTAAGATTGAGGCTCATAAACCCATATTCCAGGAGGTTACGAGAATGGAAGACAAATTAATAGAAAAAATTATGCAGGAAGTATCAAAAGAATTACAGGCTCCACTAAAGACGGAGACGGCCAGAAGTAATGGTACTCAACAGCAAGAAACGCAAACTTGTCAGTTAACAGAATTTATTGGTACTGCAATGGGAGATACAATCGGGCTTGTAATTGCCAACGTCGACCATGCAATCCACGAGAAGATGGGAATTGACAAGAAATATCGTTCTATCGGAATTATTGGGGCGAGGACAGGTGCCGGCCCACACATTATGGCGGTAGATGAAGCAGTCAAAGCAACGAATACAGAAGTATTAGCAGTTGAACTTCCACGAGACACTAAAGGTGGAGCGGGCCATGGTAGTTTAATCATTGTTGGTAGCCAAGACGTTTCTGATGTGAAACGAGCAGTCGAAGTAGCCCTTGCGACTGTTGAACGAACAATGGGTGATGTGTATGCAAATGAAGCTGGTCATCTTGAATTTCAGTATACAGCTAGAGCAAGCTATGCCGTAGAAAAAGCTTTCGGAGCTCCAGTTGGTAAAGCTTTTGGATTGATTTGTGCTGGTCCTGCAGCAATAGGTGTAGTGTTGGCTGATACAGCTGTAAAATCAGCGAATGTTGAAGTTATCACGTATTCATCACCTGCTAATGGAACAAGTTACTCGAATGAAGTAATTATTACGATCAGTGGAGATTCAGGTGCAGTTAGGCAAGCTGTTATTGCAGCAAGAGAAGTAGGGATTAAATTACTAGGAACATTAGGCGCAACACCTCAATCTTTGTCTACACCTTACATCTAATAAATAGGTTTATAGCCAAAATATATCAACTAAAAACTAGGAGGAAATAAAAATGAATTCAGATGCATTAGGGATGATTGAAACAAAAGGATTAGTAGCAGCAATTGAAGCAGCAGACGCAATGGTTAAAGCATCAAATGTGAAACTAGTAGGTTATGAGAAAATCGGTTCGGGACTGATTACTGTCATGGTAAGAGGAGATGTTGGTGCAGTAAAAGCAGCAACTGACGCTGGAGCAGCTTCAGCTAGAAATAAAGGTGAGGTAGTTTCGGTTCATGTAATTCCACGTCCGCATATCGATACAGAAAAATTACTTCCAAAATTCCAAGGTTAATCGTTTCGTCTAAGAGGGTAGGGTAGTATTTCTGCCCTCTTTAGAATTATGCCGTGGATAAGGAGGTAAGGAACTGTGATTGAATCTGAAAAACTGATAGAAACGATTGTTAAGGAGATTTTAAAACAATTGCCAAATATCCAAACGGTCGGATATACATCGCTCAAAACAAAAAAGACAATTAGTATCGTTTCACCAACGAATAGAGATGATTTACTAACCAATGTCTTGCCTTTTTTGAAGGAAGATTATTATTTAATAAATATTATTACTTCTACACTAATAGAAGAAAGAAGCGATCATCAAGAGCAATTTGATGAAGTTATTTTAAAAGAAGAGTGGGACTTTAATCAAAAGCATACAGATATCGTGATTTTTACAGACCTCTCAAGGGCGATTATTGCAAAAACGGCCCTTGGCATCAGTGATACGTTTGAAACACTATGGATCGAACATTGTTTGGCCACAGGAAAAGAAATCATTATGTTAACAGATGGTTTTGTACCGTTTACAGGTAAGGAACCTCAACCGTATGTAGCAACATTTGAACACTATTTCGAGACGATGAGTAGTTTTGGAATTAAATTACTAGAGAAAAAGCAGTTACTTCCATTTTTTACAACAGCCAATCAAAGTGATTGGGAAATCGATAAGAAAGTTATTACAAATGAGGATATTCTTACTGTCGGAGAAGGTGGTTCACTTACTGTTGTAAGTAATGCAATTGTTACGTTACTAGCTCAAGAAACCGCTAAAGAACGAAGTGTAAAAATTCATTATAAAGGTATAAATCCTTAAATGGGAGGTGTTTGGTTTGAAACAAGCTTTAGGGTTAATAGAAGTTATTGGTTTATCCGCAGCAATAAACATCGCTGATACAATGGCGAAGGTTGCTGATATACAGGTGATAAATCTAGAAAAGACCGATGGATTTGGCTGGATCACAATTAAGATCGAGGGCGATGTTGCAGCTGTTCAAGCTGCAGTTCAGACAGGTGAACAGGTTGCTCATCAAGAGAAAAGTTATGTTTCTAGTAAAGTAATCCCTCGGCCAGTGGATGATGTAGTGAAAGTACTGATTGAACAACAACTACCCCAAACAAATTCCGTTCGTGTAGTAGAGCAAGAACAACAACCAAACGATTTAAAACTACAAAACGGAGTACAAGAAGCTAAGCAAGAAGTACAGCTACAAAACGAAGTAGAAGAAGTAAAGCAAGAAGTAAAACAAGAAAAAGAAGCAGAAAAGGTTTCTGCAACGGTAAAAGACAAAATCGAAAGAAAGACAACAAGTACGAAGGTGCCCAAGAAACCAGCAACGGTTTCACAAAGTACTCCAGATGTCCGAAAAGAAAATGAACAGACGCTAAACTAGATTTTGATGATGTCCTATATCTAATTAATAAATTAAGGAGGTTATATGATGAATGATGCACTCGGAATGGTTGAAACAATTGGTTTAGTTGGTTCGATTGAAGCCTTAGATGCAATGGTTAAGTCAGCGAATGTGACAGTAGTTGGCTATGAAAAGATCGGTTCTGGACTTGTAACCGTTATGGTAAGAGGAGACGTAGGAGCTGTTAAGGCAGCTACAGAAGCCGGGGCCCAAGCGGCATCGAGAGTCGGCGAAGTGAAATCGATCCATGTTATCCCGCGCCCGCATATTGATGTGGAAGTAATTTTGCCTAAAGGTGTCTAACGATGAAAATGAATGATGTTGAAGTAATCGTCAAAAAGGTATTAGAAAAAATCGCCACGGAGCTGTCAATTCCAGTAGGTATATCAAATCGACATATCCATTTAACAGAAGCTGATTTTAACGAGCTTTTTCCTAATCAACCAATAAAAATTCAAAAAATGCTGAAGCAGCCAGGTGAATTTGCGGCCGAACAAACGGTTACTGTTGTTGGACCAAAAGGGAAAATCGAGCGAGTTCGGATCTTAGGTCCATTTCGATATCAATCACAAGTGGAACTTTCAAAAACCGATGCAAGACAAATTGGATTGTCAGTTCCGATTCGCATGTCAGGTGACCTAAAAGGGTCACCTGGTATCCAACTAGTTAGTGATTATGGGAAAGTAACGTTATCAAAAGGGGCGATTATCGCCAAACGACATATTCACATGTCACCAATGGAAGCTAGGCTATTACAAGTAAATGATGGAGACGATGTTGCTGTTCGGATTAAAACAGCCACTCGCTCAGTGGTATTCGAACAATGTCATGTTCGTGTCGGTAATAATTTTTCATTAGAAATGCATATTGATACGGACGAAGCAAACGCTGCTGACATCGGTGGGGACGCTGTTGCAAAAGTGGTCAAATCTTAATTCATTTCACATAGATAGCTCTAATTTTATGCGAAAAAAAGCTTATCAAATAGCCAAATTAACCTGGAAACAAACTGGCTTCACCTAAAGCAATTAATCATTTACAAGTTAGGAAGTACGGCTGTTAAGAGAGGGTTGTAGCTATAAATGAATATGGCAAAAGTAATTGGGAATGTGGTTGCAACAAAAAAAGAAGAGTCGTTGACAGGATATAAGCTGATGATTATTCAAATCGTTGATTCTAATTCTCAACCTACCGCTATGGAAGAGGTAGTAGTTGATTGTGTCGGCGCAGGAATAGGAGATCATGTTTTAATCACAAAAGGAAGTTCAGCGAGAAAAATTTTAAGAGATCAAAATTCCCCTGTTGACGCAGTAATTGTTGGAATTATTGACCGCTTAGATAAATAACAGAGAACGTGCGTAAGAGAGGAGATTTAAAAATGACTACAAAGGAAATAGAGGAGCTGGTAAGGCAAATTATGCTAGGCCAGACAGACATCAAGAAAGAAGGAAGTATCGGTGGGAGCGGTGTGTTCAATACGGTTGATGAAGCAGTATGTGCTGCTGTGAACGCTCAAGCTGAATACTTATATGTATCTCTTGAAATTCGTCGAAAAATTATTACGTCAATAAGGGAAAAAATGCTTCCATTAGTTGAGGAACTTTCCACGCGTACCTATGAAGAAACAGGCATGGGCAATATTGAAGACAAAATTCATAAGAATCGATTAGCTATCAACCAAACACCAGGGGTGGAGGATCTAATTACGAATGCGGAAACAGGCGATTATGGAATGACGCTATATGAGTATTCTCCATATGGAGTTGTTGGTGCTATTGCTCCAAGTACGAATCCAACGGAAACATTAATTTCTAACACAATTGGTATGTTAGCTGCTGGAAATGCAGTTATATTTAGTCCACATCCAGGTGCAAAAAATATTTCTCTATGGTTAGTGAAGAAATTAAACGAGATTGTTTGCGAAGCTAGTGGCATTGATAATCTAGTAGTAACGGTTGCAACGCCTTCTATTATAGCTGCTCAAGAAATGATGAATCATCCAAATGTTCCACTTCTTGTCATTACTGGTGGTCCTGCAGTAGTAAATGAAGCAATGAGAACAGGAAAAAAAGTAATAGCAGCTGGAGCTGGAAATCCACCAGCCATTGTCGATGAAACGGCCAACATTAAGAAAGCAGCGATCGATATTGTCGATGGGGCTTCGTTTGACAACAATATACTTTGTATTGCTGAAAAGAGTGTTGTCGCTGTTGATTCAATTGCTGATTCGTTAATCGGACAGATGGAGAAAGCAGGCGCTTATCTCATAAAAAATCCTGAAGATATTCGCAAATTAGAAGTCTTATGTTTAACTGAAAATAATAAGCCAAACAAAAAATTTGTCGGGAAAAACGCGGTCGATATATTACAAGCCGCAGGCATTCAATATACAGGAACTCCACGTCTCATAATTGTTGAAACTCAAAAAAATCACTATTTTGCCGTGGAAGAAATGCTGATGCCAATTCTTCCAATTGTAAGGACACCAAATTTCGATTCAGCATTGAGGACAGCACTTGAATTGGAACAAGGTCTTCATCACACTGCCACTATGCATTCACAGAGCATTGCTAATTTAAATAAGGCAGGGCGTCAATTACAAACATCCATATTTGTAAAGAATGGACCTTCCTTTGCAGGATTAGGATTTAAAGGAGAAGGAAGTACAACTTTTACCATTGCTACACCAACTGGAGAAGGAACCACTACAGCTCGTCATTTCGCTAGACGTCGTCGCTGTGCTTTAATAGATGGTTTTTCGATTAGGTAAATTGAGGAGGAAAGCCCGTGCAAAAATTTGCGATTCCTACTGCGGTATACAGTGGTAGTGGAAGCTTGGAGCAATTATCCGTTATTAAAAATAACCATATTTGGATCGTTTGTGATCGTTTTTTAGTAGAAAATAAGGCAGTGACAAAGCTATTAAAACATATCGATGACACGAATATGGTAGATATCTTTCCTGATGTGGTTCCTGATCCGCCTCTTGAGAATGTTGCTCGTGGTGTAGAAGTTGCAATTCAATTAAAACCACAGATATTACTAGCTTTTGGTGGTGGTTCTGCCATCGATACAGCAAAAGGTATTTTACTCTTCTTAAAAAAGAGCGGATCAAATCCGATCAAGAAATTTATAGCGATTCCGACAACTAGTGGAACGGGCTCTGAGGTAACCGCAGCAACTGTTTTAACTGATCGTAAATCAAAAGTTAAATATCCAATTTTTACAGAAGAAATAATTCCTGATGAAGCGATTTTAGATCCTGAGTTAGTAGTTTCAGTTCCACCAACGATTACTGCGAATACAGGGATGGACGTTTTGACACATGCATTAGAAGCTTACGTTTCGAAAAATGCTAACTCGTTTACAGACGCATTAGCAGAAAAATCATTTCAACTAGCCATAGAGAATCTAGTTGACTGTTATAAAAATGGTGCAAATATAGCTAGTCGAACGAAAGTCCATGACGCATCAACGTTAGCCGGAATGGCGTTTAATAGTAGTAATCTTGGATTAAATCATAGTATCGCTCACCAGATCGGTGCAAAGTTTCATATCCCACATGGTTTAGCCAATGCTTTGTTGCTTAAGCCAGTTGCACAATTTAATGCAAAAGCTAGTCCTTATGCTCTAAAAAAATATGCGCATTTGGCAAGAATTTCAAGAATTTCTGAAGCAGAGGATGATGATGAGGCATTAGTAGATTTAACGAATCTATTTGAAAGATTAATGGTCGCGATGAAAATGCCTTTAACGTTATCGGAATGTGATATTCAAAAAAGCAGCATTCAAAAAGAGCTTGATACGATGTGTACGGCTGTTCTAACAGATGCGTGTTTCGCTACAAATCCGGTTCAGCCAACAAAAGATGAAATAAAAGCAATAATCTTATCCGTTATTTAGAAATTGTACATCAATTTACTGATTAAAACAGAAAAATCCAGATAAATATTGTCTGGATTATAAACGAGGAGGAAATTAGGATGTCACCATATGTTGCAGAATTTATCGGTACAATGATTCTTATTTTGTTTGGTACGGGGTTAATGGCTGGCTTAAGTTTAAATAAGACGTATAGTGGGGGATTTAATTGGGTCGCTGTTACATTTGGGTGGGGTTTCGCAGTGATGATCGCAGTCTATGCTGCTGGTCCTTTTAGTGGTGCTCACTTAAATCCCGCCATTACACTTGCATTCGCAATGGAAGGAAGTTTTCCTTGGGTTGATGTATTTCCGTATATAGTATCACAAATAATTGGAGCCTTTGTTGGTGCTTCAATTGTCATTCTTTATTATTATACTCATTTCAAATCAACACCGAAGGAAATTAATACAAAAGGTATTTTCTCGACTGGGCCAGCAATTAGAAATACTCCTTTTAATCTAATTAATGAAGTAATTGCAACATTTGCGTTTGTCTTTTGTTTATTATTAATTGGTTTTAATCATTTTACAGAAGGACTCAACCCTTTAATCGTCGGCTTTTTAATTACTGCGATTGGTATGTCTTTTGGTTCAACAACTGGTTATGCAATTAATCCTGCTCGTGACTTTGGTCCTCGACTTGCATATTTTCTCTTGCCAGTTCCAAATAAAAGTAATTCAGATTGGACATACGCTTGGGTTCCAATTATAGGGCCAATATTAGGAGCTTTGCTTGCGGTAGGTATTTACAATTATATTAGTTAAATTTTATTAATGACCAACTTTTCAGGTGGAATCTCTTCCACCTGAATTCAGCTGTATATATGTCAATGCAGAAAAAAGTATATTTTGAGGTGAAAAGATGCAGAAAATTTTAGCCATTAATGCTGGGAGCTCTTCTTTACGTTTTCAGCTATTTGAAATGCCTAAAGAAACCGTAATTGTTAAAGGATCCTTTGAAAGAATTGGTAACGAAGGCGGTTTATTTTCAATAACGACGGAAGATGCTAAAAATGTTGAGTCTGTTCATGCGGCCAATCATAAACAGGCGGTTGAATACCTTCTCGAACGTTTACGAAAAGATAAAATTATTCAAGATCTAAATGAGATTGCTGGTATCGGTCATCGCGTTGCCCATGGTGGTGAAGAATTCACAGATTCCTGTGTGATTGATGATAGTGTACTAAAGAAGATTGAAAGCTTAGCAGATTTAGCTCCTCTTCACAATCCAGCCAATTGTATGGGCATTTCAGCGTTGCGAGCTGTTATACCTAATGCGGTATCAGTAGCTGTGTTTGATACTTCTTTCCATCAAACGATGCCAGAAGAAACATTTCTTTACCCAATTCCTTATGAATTATACACAGAAAATCGCATTCGAAAGTACGGCTTTCATGGAACAAGTCATAAATATATTGCAAGTCAGGTTGCAGAGGTTGTTGGTAAACCGCTTGAAGCATTAAGAATTATTTCGTGTCATCTTGGTAACGGTGCAAGCATATGTGCGATAGATAAGGGACGTTCTATTAATACTTCCATGGGACTTACACCAATTGCTGGATTAATGATGGGAACACGTTCTGGTGAAATTGATCCGTCGATTATCCCTTATATTAAAGAGAAAACAAATCAACCGTTAGCAACGATTATGGATATGTTAAATCGACAATCTGGTTTGCTGGGAATTTCAGGTTTGTCTAATGATTTACGTGATCTAGAAGAAGCAGAGGATAATGGAAATAGTCGTGCAGCTCTTGCATTAAACATGTTTACAACGAAAATTCGTGAATACATTGGAGCGTATGCCTCGACCATGAATGGCTTTGATGTTCTAGTATTTACGGCTGGTATTGGAGAGAATTCATCACGGGTCAGAAAAAAGGTACTTGATCGTCTATCATTTTTAGGGATTTCTTATGACCCTGAGCAAAATAAAACTAATGATGTGATTATTAGTAGGGAAGATTCCTTAATTAAAGTGTGCATCATCCCAACTAATGAGGAGGTAATGATCGCAAGGGATGTCCACCGTTTATTAAATGGCAATACTATGAACAATCTTGTGGGGGCAAGCTTCTATCAACTATAATGAATGTATCCGCTTTCCAAAACAACGTTTCTACTAGTCGTGTTATTTATTATTAGTAGAAACGCTGTATAATTCAATCTCATGAACTTATTAAGCTACTAGAGTATTAATTTTTTATAATGGAATTTGGATAAAAAAATCTTACTAAGAGGTAGTGCAAATGAGTCATTCAAGAGAGGAATTATCTAAAGACAAAGCATTCATTGATATCGGCATTCAAAAACTAGTAGATACGAATATCCTTCAACAAGTTCAAGAAAAAATTGCAAAAGTGACAATGCTTTCGATGATAACAGTTAACAATAAGGGTGAGCCTATCACAAAGGAAACGTCATTCTCAGAGTTTTGTCGAACGCGTAGAGAAAGCACCAGTTGCAAACAAATCTGTTATTTTTCAGACGCTTATGGGGCTTTAAAAGGAGCAATGAGTAACAGCCCGTATATATACCGTTGCCCAGCCGGGCTAGTAGACTGTGCAATTCCAATTATTATTAATAATCAGCATGTAGGGGCTGTATTAATGGGGCAGGTTAGATGCTCAGATCAGGATTGTTTGGAAAAGCTAGAAGACATTGTTAAAGAGGATACTGCTTGGCGGAAAATTCCTCATTTAGTTGAAAAGTATGAAAGAACACCAATCATTGAATTTGAGAAAATTAAATCCACTGCAGACCTTGTTTTTTTTATTATTAACCAAATGATTGAAAGGGAAGTTGCCTTGCTTATTCAAAATGAGTTCTTACGCAAGGAAAAAGAATTATTGGAGGAAAGAAAGGTTAATTTCGAGTTAAAAAAGAAGCTTGAGGAAGCAGAACTATACAAGTTAAAGCATAACGTTAAGCCTCAATTTATCTTAAATGTCCTAAATTCTATTAGTAACTTATCATTACTCGAAGAAGCTGAGCAGACAAATGAGATGGCCAATTTGTTTGCGGAGATATTACGATTTAATATGGAACATACGGACAATATTGTATTCCTTGAACAAGAGATAAATAATATCGAATGTTATTTAAAATTTCAAAAAATCCGTTTTGGTGCGAAACTCGATTATGAATTAATCATTAATACACCTATAGACCAACAAAAGATTGACGCTTTGTTGCTATTACCGATCGTAGAAAATTCAGTAGTGTACGGAATATTAGCAAAGGAAACCGCTGGATTTATTCGATTAACGGTTGACGCTGATAAGGATCATATTGAAATTATCATAGAAGATAATGGAATTGGCCTAGCTCCTAAGGAAATAGATCATGTATATAAACAATATCAATTAATCTACGAAATTAAGCAACAGGGAGTAAGAGCAGAAAATAGTCAAACGCTTCATTCTGAGAAATTAGGTTTGGATTATGAGATTCAACTCTCTAGTGAAGAAAATGTAGGAACAACAGTAGTAGTGAAAATTCCCAAATAGGTCGAGGATAAAGGATTGATTGCGGATGCATAAGGTATTAATTGTAGACTCGGAATATCTCAATAGAGAAGCTCTAAAAGTAATGATCGAAAAACTCGACAGCTTTCAAGTTGTAGGGCAAGTAGAAACTAGTAAAGAGTTATTGACCCTTTCGAAACAGTTATCACCAGATATTATTCTTATGGATATGATGCCTTTTAATTCAAACAGTATTGAACTATTAAAAGCAATCAGAGAAATCAATTCGAAAGTTGCTATCTTTATTCTATCAGTTTGTAATGATGCCAAACTCATCCAACAAGCAAAACAAATAGGGATTGATGGCTATTTAGTCAAACCATTTACTGTTTTGAAATTAAAAACGATTCTTAGTAACTATGAAAAAACTAGAAAAAATCCGTTTTATGCGGAAGCCTTAACTCAAAGCATCGTAAAGAAAGATTTTGAAAAAACATATCGAATTCTGCCAAGAATGGCACAAGACTTACTTGACTTATCTGCAACCAATCCAGAAGCTGCTCTTTCAGAGTGTGAGTTTTTGTTAGAAGTATTTCTAAAACTAATTAATTGTGTAGATGAAAAATATAAAATGAGATATAAAAGAAAATTTTCAATTCAAGAAAATACATTTGAAAATGTTTATACTGTTGAGTATTGGTTGTTTACCATCGTAGATGAAGCTTATAAACAGCTAAGTATTCAAAAGTATCACCAATTGGCTCGAGTTTTTTCCTATACAGATGAAAACATTGAGCTTGATATAAGTTTAAATGAAACATCCCGAATATGCGAAATTAGTCAAGGATATTTAAGTCGAATTTTCAAAAGACAATTTACGATCGGATTTAATAATTATATACACTTTCGAAAGATGCAGTTAGCTAAGTTGTATTTTACTCGGGATAATTTAAGTGTGACAGATATATCGTTTCAACTTGACTATAATGACGTTAGCTATTTCTGCAAGGTTTTTAAACGAATTGAAGGGTACACACCAGCACAATTGAAAAAAATAGAAATGAAAATGAAGCAATCATAATAACTGGAGGTGGTATAGTTTGGGGAAATTGCTTGTCACATCTGAATCGGTAACAGAAGGTCATCCGGACAAATTATGTGATCAATTGTCAGATGGATTACTAGATGCATATCTTTCAGAAGATCCAGATTCTAGAGTAGCAATAGAATGCGTCGCATCCAATGGAATAATTTTTATAACTGGAGAAGTGACGTCAAAGGCAGATGTCGACATAACGGCTGTTGCTAGAAACATAATTGAGGAAGTTGGTTATACACACAAAGATTATGGGCTCGATTTTAAAACATGTCTGATTGTTACGAATATCAATATTCAATCACCAGACATTGCTCTTGGTGTTCAAAAAGCAGTGGAATTCCAGGAAACATCAAAAGAAGGACTTGAAGCAATGGGAGCAGGCGATCAAGGTATTATGTATGGTTATGCTTGTACGGAAACCGATGCTCTGATGCCCTTACCGATTTATTTAGCACATCAATTAGCTATCCAATTGGCAACGTTACGTAAAAATGGTCGGTTACCATACTTACGCCCTGATGGAAAAACACAGGTAACCGTTTCCTATGATGATAATGGGGACCCCGAGGAAATTACCGATATTGTCATATCAGCACAACATGATGAAATGATTAGCCAAGAAACGATTTGGCAAGATGTAATAAAGGAAGTTATTGAACCGATTATTCCGGCCAAATGGCTGACGAGTAAAACACGTTTTCATATTAATCCAACTGGAAGATTTGTCGTAGGTGGTCCTCAAGGAGATACTGGATTAACAGGTCGAAAAATTATCGTCGATACATATGGTGGAGTCGCAAGGCACGGTGGCGGTGCTTTCTCTGGAAAGGACCCTTCAAAAGTCGATCGATCTGCGGCCTATATGGCCAGATATGTTGCTAAAAACATAATTGCAGCTGGTTTAGCTAAAAAATGCGAAATTGCCATCTGCTATGCGATAGGCAAAGCAGAACCCTTAGCCATAAATGTGAATACATTTAATACTGAATTTGTACCGAAAGATACCATTGATCAGTTTATAAAAGAAAAGTACAACTTCTCGGTCGGAGCAATTATCAACCATTTACAATTAAGACAACCGATTTATCGTAAAACAGCGGCTTACGGACATTTTGGGAGAAATGATACAAATTTCCCTTGGGAAAGAGTAGATCGAGCTTAAAATAGAATGATCATAGTTTCTTAGTATGAGGCGTTGGCATTTTAACGCCGGTGGGAGTAATGACGACAAATGAAGCAATTATTGTAGGACTTCAATCAAATTTAGTTTTGATAGGGGTTGTATCATTGATCATAGTCATCGTCAAAGACAGAAAAAAGTAACCGTCCACCCTCCAACCAAGAGATAAGGATTGTTACTTTTTTCGGTAATAATATGATCTTGGTCACCTGCTAGCTTCCTGATATACTTCTTTGCAAAGCATGCGACGAGTAATCGCAGGAGCACCACTTGCGGATGTAATTGCTCGACCGGACGTTCGCAGCGTTCGGTCATTTTAAATTTTGTGTTGTAATAAGTTTATTGAATACGAAAATTAGAGGATATTTCAAATGTTTGTTTTATTATTCTCGTTGCTTTTCACTAAGAAAAATGCAGTAATCCAGGAGGTAATTGGAATAACCAATGTTACGCCAATCCCAGCACAAAGAATTGTGATGATCTCCGCACTAAAGATCTTTGAATTTACAATCTCTCCTAGAGAATAGGATAAATCTTTAAACCAAATAAGCAATGCTAAGTACCCTCCAAAGAAGGCAAAAAATAATGTATTCGTGCTTGTTCCCATTATATCTCTTCCAATACTTAATCCAGATGAGAATAATTCTTTTCGACTAATTGATGGATTATGGTAATGGATCTCACGCATAGGTGAGGAAATAGCGATAGCTGCATCAGTAATTGCGCCAATGGTGCTCATAATGATTACAGCAACTCCAACTTTAACAAAATCGATACCAATATAAAGGGAAAACATCGTTAGTTCTTCAATTTCTTCTTCTCCAAACCCTTGGATCATTGCTTTCTTTGTTAAAATGACAATGAAAAGAAGCAAGGGGACGGTTCTGTTGCTTCTTTCGTTTAGTAAACGAAGGAAGCACAAGAACCGTCCCGTCGCTTCCAAAAGGACAGCCTGTCGACGCTGTCCTTTTGGATTTATACACTTTTAATCTCTCTTTGCAAATAAGCGATATAATCGATAGGTGTAGTGTAAACTTTTTCCCATTTACTTGTTACAAGTTTCTCGTCCCGGAAGGTGAGGGTTTCATAATCTGAAATATAATTTACTTCGATAAAATAAGGAGTGCCATCTGAAGTTAGTCCGATATCAATTCCAAGGTCTCCGATATGAGGGAGTTTCGTACTTAAATATTCAGCTATATTTATACAGAAATCATTAATATCTGCATATACTTTTTTGGCTGACAGACCAGGGAGGCTTTTAAGAATAGTATCTAAATCATAAACAGTTCCTCCTTGCCCGACATTTGTCACAACCTTGCCTTTTTCTGCTACTTTTGCTATAAAAGCAGTTGTTTCCCATGCACCAGTGGAGTTTCTTTGAACAGCTACTCTCACATCAAATGCATTATTATTAAACTCTGCTAGTTGAATTCTTTCCTGGACTATATATGAGTATTTTTTTATACGTTGACTTAATATCCGAGGCAGTGCCCCTTCAAAATATACTTTTTCCCATTCGTTCATTGAAGTTTTATAAGTGATACACCATCTTTCTCCTGCCTTTTTTAGAAACATTATTCCTCTTCCTACAGCTCCAATGTTTGGTTTTAAAATTAGTTCTTTATGGTATTTCATCATTTGTAAAATACTCCTTCTTGAGGCTCTGCGCGTGTCTGGGAGGTTTTTAGCCAAATTTTGATTCAGTGACAACAGTTTCCATATAGGATATTTACCATAATCATAATTTCTTACATTAACAATTATTTTACCGTCGTTTAAAAGCTTAGCAATGTGTTTACGTTTCTTTACACCATCTACAATCCTATTGTAAAAAACCTTTGGACAGGGAACTTTTTTAATTTGATAGCCTACTTCCCCTTTAATGTAAGCATTAATTTCCTTTTTTTCAGGTTGTACTTGATCTAGTGTGACAAAGCAGGGAATCAGGTGGTTTTTGTTTGCAGCAGATTCAATATACTCCAGTTGTTTCCTGAATCTTTCTCTTGGAGAAGAGATACTGTTCCACCTTCGTTTCGGGTAAACAATTCCAATATACTGCTGAGGCTGAGCTAGTGATGGTAATATAAAGGGCTTGTTAAACAATGAACTCTTCTTATTTAGTAGAAACGCTGCGTAATCAATAGGGGTAGTGAAGACCGCTTTCCATTCGTCAGACACCAGCTTTTTGTTTCTGAAGGTAAGAGCAGGGTAATCAGAGCATTGGTTCAATTCAATAAAATACGGGAGGCCCTTTTCTGAGATACCGATATCCATTCCCAGGTCAGCCATATGCGGATAACTAGCCTCATAAAATTCAGCAATCTTCAGGGTTAATTTTGTTATCTCTTTTTTAATTTTGGAAGCAGATAAGGTAGGGTGTTTTTTTAATAGTTCTTCAAGTGGATAAGTGCTGCCCCCTTGATGGGTATTTGTCAGGAAGTGATTTTTCTTAGCGAGCTTTGCAATAATTCCACTCACTTGCCATTCCCCTTTACCGTTTTTTTGCACGGCTACTCTCAAATCAAAGGGAGAACTGTCAACTTCTGCAAGGTTGATTCTTTCCTGGACAATAAATACTTTTTTCATAATTTTTCTTGTCAGGACCGTTGGGAGTTTCGTTCTGAACTGTACTGTTTTCCATTCCTCTCCTTCATTTCTTTTACCTTTATAGTACAAAGTCCATATTCCATTTGCTTTCTCCATTTTCATAATCCCTGCACCAATAGCCCCGCTATTGGGCTTAATCATTAATTCAGAGTGTTTTGCCATCATTTTTTTAATTGTAATGGCAGAAGCTTTGTATGTTTCGGGAAGGTGAGCTTGGATTTCCTTGTTTTTCTTAAGAAAAATGTAATCATTATATTTCCCATAATTAGATCCTTTAATGTTATAAACTTTTATATCACTCCTTAAGAGAGAAGTGAACTTCTTCCTGTAGGAGCAGCGGCGAAAGATCACCTGTGGGATATCTACAGTGTGCTTCCTGTACCCTGTTTCATCTTTTATATACGCATTAATTGTTCTATTTTTAAAATCTAATGAATCAGGACAAAAATAGCACAGAGTTAAACCGCTTTTCCTAGCAGCCTCTTCATAATAGGAAATAAATCTTTTTTGCTTTCCTTTTAAACGGGGCATCTTTTTATAAAGTCCCCTTGATATTGCTATACCTGCATATTTTCTTGTACTCATTTATAGGCTCCTTTATAAAACTTTTACTATATGTATATTGAAATCAAAGGAGTATGCATGGGTTTTGTGCCTAGAGAAATATTAATTTCAAAAAATATCTTTATTAATTGGATAATTTTGGTTCTACATAAAAAACTATTTTTACGTTTTTTGTGCGTATCCCTATACTAATTTCTAAAATATACATATCGTGACATAGAAAATGAAACTTTATTGAGGGAGGAAAAAAATGTATAGGACGATGATGAAAGGAAAATTACACCGGGCCCGAGTGACTGACGCAGACTTAAATTATGTTGGGAGCATAACAATAGATGAAGATTTAATGGAAAAGGTGGGTATGGTGGCTAATGAGAAAGTCCAGGTGGTAAATAACAACAATGGCGCCCGTTTCGAAACATATATTATCCCAGGTGAGCGGGGAAGCGGAGTGATTTGTTTAAACGGTGCAGCCGCGAGACTTGTAGAAAAAGATGATATAGTCATTGTCATTTCCTATGTACTGGTAGAAGAAAAGGATTTAAAAAATCATAAGCCGTTAGTAGCTGTGCTTGATGAAAAAAACAAAGTAACAGACTTAATAAAAGAATAGCGGAAGCAAGGGGACGGTTCTGTTGCTTCTTTCGTTTCGCAAAACGAAGGAAGCACTAGAACCGTCCCCTCGCTTCAAAATACAGAAAAAAGTAACCGTCCACCCTCCAACCAAGAGATAAGGATTGTTACTTTTTTCGGTAATAATATGATCTTGGTCACCTGCTAGCTTCCTGATATACTTCTTTGCAAAGCATGCGACG
>NZ_JBKBWN010000023.1:0-46577 GCF_046314235.1 Anaerobacillus sp. | reverse complement strand
ATTAGGGATGTTTTTTCGG
This sequence comes from Anaerobacillus sp., assembly GCF_046314235.1. NCBI lineage: Bacteria > Bacillati > Bacillota > Bacilli > Caryophanales > Bacillaceae > Anaerobacillus > Anaerobacillus sp. The sequence continues at coordinate 46,558 of NZ_JBKBWN010000023.1, read as the reverse complement.
CTGGTCGAGTGCAAACGCCAACACTAGCACTTATTGTCAAACGAGAGATCGAGATCGAGAAGTTCACTTCGAAAGATTTCTGGGAGGTTGTTGCCACATTTTCGATGAATGGGAAAGAATATGAGGGGAAATGGGAGTTAGATAATAATTCAAGGATTGACGAAGAGGTACTTGCAAAGAAAATTGCTGCGTTTTGTGAAGCAAAACAAGCAGAAGTCACTCAAGTTGATAAAGACCGAAAGAAATTTGACCCACCTCTATTGTTTAACCTTTCGGCACTTCAGGCAACGGCCAACACTATTTATAAATTTTCACCGAAGAAAACGTTAGATATTTTACAAAAGCTATACCAGAAAGGAATTGTCTCTTATCCACGTTCAGATTCTAATTATGTAACAGAAGGAGAAGCACTAACATTTCCGCAAATTTTAAATAAGTTAAGTGAATTTGCCCAATACAGCGAGTATTTTCCAACACCAACTACTTCAATAATGAACAATAAAAGGTATGTAAATGAAAAAAAGGTAACAGACCATTATGCGATTATTCCTACAGAACAAGTAACGGATCCTAGTAAACTACCAAGTGATGAAGCGAAAATTTATGACTTAGTCGTTCGTCGTTTAATTGCAGCCCATTATCCAGCGGCTATTTTTGATTATTCGACGATCACAACTTTAGTAGATAAGCGAGCAAGGTTTATCTCGAAAGGTAAACAACAAATCAATGAAGGCTGGAGAAAAATTCTTTATAAGCAAGACGATGACCAGGATGTTATTTTACCTAATCTAGAAGAAGGCGAACAGGGAAAGGTTACAAATGTTAAAGTGAAACAGGGCAAGACACAACCACCGAAACGATATACAGAAGGACAATTAATTACGTTAATGAAAACCGCAGGCAAATACTTAAATAATGACGAGCTAGAGAAAGTATTAAATAAAACTGAGGGCCTAGGAACTGAGGCGACTCGAGCCGGTATCATTACGATGCTCCAAGACCGAAAATACATTGAAGTAGAAAAAAATAAAGTGTTTGCGACGAAAAAGGCGAGAATTTTAATTGAAGCTGTAGGAGAAAATATTTTAGCTTCACCTGAGATGACTGCCAAATGGGAGCAACGTTTAGCTGAAATTGGTCAAGGAAAAGCGTCCCCTGTAACCTTCATGGAACAAACGAAACTCTTATCAAAGAAGATCATTGAAGATGCTTCTAGGAAAGCAAGCGACTGGAACTTTCAAGAGCTTCAATATGAGGTCGAAAATAAATATGCAACAAAATTTACCTTAGGGAAAAAGCTAGGGAAATGCAAATTATGCAGTGGTGATGTTGTTGATAAAGGGAAGTTTTATGGATGTTCTAATTATAAGAAAACAGCCTGTACTTTTACAATTTCAAAGTCAATTCTTGGGAAGAAATTAACTGAAACGACGGTGACCAAATTACTTAATACAGGAAAAACAAGTGTCTTAAAAGGGTTTAAAAGAGGAGATAAGACTTTTAGCGCTGCCCTAATTTGGGATGAGAAAGAGCAAAAGGTCAGTTTAAATTTTGAATAATATTAATTAATTTTAGTAGTATGGAAAAAGTTTTCCTTATATAGTGGCATTGCCTCCAAGATTACATACGTATAATGTGTAGGAAAAGTTGGAGGTGTCACATTTGGGTGTTTCGAAAACGAATATATTGTTAAGGGATTTTATTAAACGTCGAAAAGAAGTCTCGCCTAAGCATTACTTTCAAGTTCAGCAAGAGTTGTTATGTGAGCCGATCGCTGAATATTTTGAAGAGTTTGGGGCTTCTCAACTCCATAAATATTTTTTAGAAAATGGTTTGTTCTATCCAGATTCCAAAATATTAAATGAATTAAAGCAATTAGAAAAAAAACAGGTTTGGAATCTAATTAAAGGACAATATGAAAAATTAAAGAAAGCGTGGGATGGCGAGGAAGCAGAAATTTTTATCTTTCCTGTCGAAAGAAGAAATGAATTTATCATGAAAGAACTAAAAGGGAAAATGGGAGTTAGCTTTCATCATGTTATCATTATATTTTTATCAAAGGAAAGCACTCCAAAAGAAATCGAGGCATTATTTACCCACGAGTATAATCATGTTTGTCGACTTTCTAGATTGCAAAAGGAATTTCAAGAATTATCTTTATTAGACTCGATGATCATTGAAGGGATGGCTGAGGTTGCTGTAGCAGAAACAGTAGGCGAAAAGTTACTAGCACCTTGGGTATCACTTTATTCAAAGCAAGAATTAATACCTTTTTGGATTAAAGCGAAAAGTTACCTCGACCTAAAAGGAAAGATGGAGCATGACCGATTTTTATATGGTGATAACACTAGTCGTGGATTTCCGAAATGGTTTGGATATAGTGTAGGATATTTAATTGTTAAAGCCTACTTAGAGAAAAATAAAGACATTTCAATGAAAGAGTTACTGAAAATTGAAACTGCAGAAATACTAGCAAAATCCGGATTTGATTCTAATATAAAATGAACAATGCCTGAGAAGTAGTTTACTATTACTTCTCTTTTACTTTTTTAAAGGATTTTTGCCTTTTTAGAAGAAGTAAATAATATAGAAACTAGAAAATGAAGTGGAGGACTACATATGCAGACATTACAACTTCATAATCGTTGGTGGGACAAGCTATGATTTTCCGCTTTTTTCTTTTACTCATTGGTTTTGGACTTGCTGTAACAGGGGGAATCAGCATAATTGCTTATTTAAACTATGTTACAGCAGGGTACACGTTTATCTATTATTTGAAATTTATTGGTTTAAGAGTGGAATTCCATCTTTTTCTGATTGGCATTATTATGATAATTGTCAGTATTTACACACCATTTTCAAAGCGTTAGACGAATTCAATATAGGAAAACTTATCCCGAATACACAGAGGGTGGAATAAATTTCCTCAGCTATGCCCATACTGTTTGTACAAGATTTAGTGCAAGGGGGCTTAGTAATGGTCCACATTCGGGACGTATGGATTAACTGGTTTGAAGGAGAAGAAAATGGATATAATGTCTGCGAATTTTTTGAGTGGCGAAAAGATGATAAGATTGAATTACTTGATCAGGTTGTGATTGTAAAAGTCACAAGTAAGCTTTTCGATTATATCGAAAATAATTTAGCCGAACTACCGGAAGAGCTTTTAAACGATGTCCACCAGCAAAGTTTTCAACGGAAAAATAATCAACGTATTCAATTAGACTATTGTTTCATAGCTACTGATGGTAAAAAGGTACTTGCAGTAGATACTTTAGGGTATCAAACACCAATTAGAAAAAGTCGATTAATGCCAAGACAAGAAGAACTCGTTTTAGAACTGTCAATGAACGAGTATAAAAAAAATTATTATGTCGAGTATATTGATTTGCCACGAGAGTACCACATTTTGTCACCAGAACCTGAGCTCATGAGTGGCCTTATCCGTAAAGAACGGCAACTAAAGCAGCTATTATTTATGGTTTTGGATCAGTTACATTCCACTAATAATGTAGCTGAAGTTCGCTATTGGTACACTGAATGGGCGCCTAATCATTATGAAAGAATTCAAACAATGAATTTTGAAGAAGCTTGGCAAGGACTTTTTAATGAGTTGAAGTTTGGTTGGACAACTTTTCATTACCAGCTTTGTGAGCGAATGGTTAAAGGCCAGCCTTTTTTTGAAAAGCTTTGGGAGCTTCAACATGCTGAAAGTGTAAAATAAGAGGCTGGGACAGAAGGGGTCTGATACCTTCTGTCCCAACCTTTTTCTTCGTTTACGCAAAGGAAAAGGATGAGGTAAGGCTTCGATCGTAATCTAGATTATCTTTTTCTTCCTAGTCCCATGGCTCTTTTGGCTTTTGCTAATGTTTTTGTTGCTACCGAATTTGCCTTCTGGGCACCTAAGTCTAAAATGTCATCAAGTTCTTTTGAGTTAATAATTTCGTTGTAACGATCATGGATTGGCTTCAATGTAGCAACTACTGCTTCACCAACAGCTTGCTTAAATTCTCCGTAACCAATTCCAGTAAAGGCTGCTTCCAATTCTACAATGGATTTCCCAGAACATAGTGAATATATTCCTAAAAGGTTGGTTATGGCTGGTTTATTTTCTTTGTCATATTTTACGATGCCATCTGAATCTGTGACTGCACTTTTAATTTTTTTCAAAATCGTTTTTTCGTCATCTAGCATCGAAATATAACTCTTAGGATTAGGATTTGACTTGCTCATTTTTTTAGTTGGATCGTTTAATGACATGATCCTAGCGCCTACTTTTGGAATGCGGACTTCAGGTATTGTGAAGATGTCATTGAACTTTTTATTAAATCGCTCAGCTAAATCACGTGTTAATTCTAGATGCTGTTTTTGATCTTCACCGACTGGAACAATATCAGTATTATATAGCAAAATATCGGCTGCCATTAAAGGTGGATAGGTAAGTAGTGCACTTGAAACCGCTTCTTTCCCATCTGATTTATCTTTAAATTGAGTCATCCTTTCTAATTCGCCAATATATGCGACACATTGCATCATCCAGCCTAGCTGTGTATGTGCTCCTACTTCTGATTGAATGAAAAGTGTCGACTTATTCGGATCAATTCCAGCAGCAATATAAAGAGCAGCTAAGCTCCTAATGTTTTTTCGCAGTTGGATCGGATCTTGAGATACGGTAATAGCATGTTCATCAACAATACAGAAGTAGCAATTGTGATGATCTTGTAGCTCTACAAAATGTTTCATTGCACCTAAATAATTGCCTAATGTTAATGTTCCGCTAGGTTGAATACCTGAAAAAATCGTCTTCATTTCTTTTACTCCCTTTCTAAAATAAAATACAAAAAAGCCCACTCGTCCCCTATCAATAGGGACGATGGACCGTGGTGCCACCCTAATTATTCTAAATTGTTTAGAATCACTTATGCCGTACAGCTAATGAAGCGATACGGTGTCCAAGATAACGTTAGGACATACGCCAAAGCCTACTAATAATACTAAGAGCTAAGTTCGGTTTGGATGCTCAAAAGCCCATTCCACCTTGCATTACTATCTGTGTCCCAGCAATCACAGACTCTCTATAAGCTAAACAAGGTGTACTCTTCTTTATCATCGCGATGAAAATACCAAATTTTTTCTAATTATACTCAATCAAAACAAAAAAAGCAAATTGTATTTAGTTTTCATCTTAGCGCAATGCTTTTTCTCTACATAGTAATTGAATAGACAACCATGCATATACATGTACTATTAATTAGTATTAAATTTAAACTTTAGAGGTGGTGCTCGTATTGTTTATTAGAAAGAAGTTCTTTTACTTGGCAATCATCTGTTTCATTTATTTGTTTTTGGCGATCAATTATGAACGTTCAGATAGTACTTTAAAGCAAATGGAGCAGGAGGTAGTAGCTGCAGCAACAAAAACGGGAGTTTATCAAGGGAATTTAGCTGAAGATTTCCAACTAATTACTACTAGTGGTGAAAAGCGCAAGCTATCAAATTTTCGCGGGAAAAAGGTAATCGTCAACTTTTTTGCCACTTGGTGCGGACCTTGCCAAGAAGAGATGCCGATTTTAGTGGAATTAGATAAACGGACAAGTAAAGAGCAGATGATTATTTTAGGTGTGAACGTAACGAAAGAGGAGTCTAGTCCGACTCAGGTTCGTGATTTTATGAAACAGTTTCAAGTACAATTTGATGTTCTATATGATGGTGACGGAGAAGTGATGAAGACTTATCAATTAATTGGAATACCTACAACAATTTTTATTGATGATAAAGGGAAAATTGTTGAGCGTCTCAATGGCATAATTACGATGGAAATGATTGAAACTCATCCTTTTTTTAAAGGCATGCCTCATTAATTAAAGATAACCAGCTCATTTTTTTCAAATTAAAAAAGCTGCAAAACAGCTTTTTAAAGTGATAAGTCGTGTTCAACTCAAGCTTTGGGTTAGTTCTTTCTATAATGAAGCTAAACGGTTCTTTTGTTCGTACAACTCGTTGTCGATCATTTGGTCTAGCTTGGCAATGAGTCGTCTAGCTCTTTCATCTGCGATTTGTCTGTAATGATGGTTACCACTCGGTTCTTCATCCATTTCGTCTGCAAGGGCAACGATTTTTTGGAGGGGATCTAAATAAATTTCCCCTTCTGGTAAATAAGAATCGGTGTGTAATAAAATCGCTAAAGCAATTTTTTTTGCTTTTTGAGGATGTTCACCTAGCCTAATTAAGAGTTTATGTGCTCTTTCTGCACCTTTAATTGCATGGATATCATTTTGTTTATAAAGCTCGTAATCCCATTTTCCATTTCTATACCAAGTATAATGACCGATATCATGCAAGAAAGCGGCTTTTGTAGCTAAATCTGGATCAACCTTATAATCTTTAGAGAGGTTAAATGCATGATAAGCTGCAGCAATTGCATGGGCCATCCCGGATCTTTTAACGTATTTTTGGGTAATCCTGTGTTCAAATATTGATAATAAAGTAATTTCTCTCATCATGATTCCCTCCTTTTTTTATTATATCTAATAACAGTATTTTTGGATATTTAGACGATTATACACACATTTCAGAAGAGAGGCAAGTATGACGATTTTTACGACAATAGAAATTGCTTGAATGTTTTTTGCTGGGCTTATTTGGTTATGATCACTTATCTTGCACGATACAAAGTAGGTTGAAGCAATGTTAAAAGGGGAATACTAATTGTAGAGATTGTTGAATAAGCTCAAAGGATGTCAAATAAATATTATGAAGTTATTGGTATTCATCGTGAACAAATGTATAATCCTAATTATAGGATTGCTGAGCGGATAGGAGGGGTATAAATGTATGTAACAATTAAAGAATTGGCTGAGTATTTACACTTGTCACCTGACTTCGTTTTTCAGCAAATAAAAGCAGGGAATATACGCGCTGTACATGATGGGGACCAATATTTAGTGAATAAAGATCAGTTTACTTCAACTAAGGACAAAATTGAAAAAGAAATTTTATTATGGCGTGAAGAACAACTACAAGAAATACCTACAGATATTGATGTGAAAGATGAAGATTAATAGATTATGAATTGAGGTGCAAAATGGGGAAGCCGTTACTAAAATGTTTAACAATTTGTTTCATCATGATAATGACACTAGGAGTACCCGAGGCAACCCATGCAGAAAAATTAGCTTCGGCGCATTCCATTAAAATAACAGAACTACGAAAACTTGAAATTCCTGCCAATTTTTTAAGGTTTACTTTTCAATCAGGCTATCATTTTGAATATCCAGATGCAGTTCGAGGAATTTATGTAACAGGACATTCCGCAGGTGGCGAACGATTTAATTCACTCATTGACTTACTTGATAAGACGGATTTAAATACAATGGTTATTGATGTGAAAGATGATCATGGGTATTTGACTTATGTTCCAGAAAGTGACTCTCCGTTTAAAGATATTAGCCAGCGCTATATAAAAGATCCAGAAGCAATGATGAGACGGTTGGAAGAACATAAAATATATCCGATTGCCCGGATTGTTGTTTTTAAAGATTCTGTACTGGCAGAAAAACGTCCAGATTTATCATTCTTAGAAAATGGAAGAGTATGGAAAAATCGAAGGGGTGAAGCGTTTGTTAACCCTTTTCTAAAGGAAGTTTGGGATTATAATATTGCAATTGCTGAAAAAGCTGCAAAACTAGGATTTAAAGAAATTCAATTTGACTATGTACGTTTCCCAGAGGGGTTCGAGCGTAGAGATGAAGATTTAATCTACAGTACAGGCGAGTATAAAGATGGAAACAAAGATAATGTTCAAAAAAGAGTTGATGCAGTAACGGATTTTGTAGCCTATGCTAGAGAAAAGCTACAACCATATGATGTTGATGTATCTGTTGATATTTTTGGTTATTCTGCAACAATATCAGAAGCGCCTGGGATTGGTCAGAACTTTTCTCGAATAGCTGAAAACGTCGATGTGATCTCGTCGATGATTTACCCAAGTCACTGGACATCATATTTTGGGATTGCAAAGCCAGATCTACATCCATATGAACTCGTTACTGCTTATGCAAAAGTCGAAAATGAGGTTTTAGGAAAGTTAGAAAATAAACCAACTTCAAGACCATGGCTTCAAGATTTTACCGCATCTTATTTAGGGGCAGGAAATTATAAAGTTTACGGTAAGGAAGAAGTAGAAGCTCAAATTAAGGCTCTATATGAAAACGGCATTAATGAGTTTCTTTTATGGAACGCTGGGAATCGTTATACACAAAATGTAAATTACAAAATGGAATAGGAGTAATATGCACAAATGGTGTCGATGAATGTTCTTACTAGGGAGCAATTTATCTTGCCGTTTGTGCTTTTTTTAATACATTTCTTTATGGAAATGTCTATCGTGTCTATATAATTGGGCTACGCTTTCTGACTTTAGTAACATCTTTTCGAAATCGACAAGAACATAGTTTAACAAAGAACGAAAAACGCATATACTAATAGTAGAGACATGTTGGTTTTTAGGAGTTATCAAAATGTTGATGAAGTTCTTTCTTTTGACGAAGATTGAACTTAGCAATAGAAGTTCCTTAATTGAAGTCTAATGTGAGGAAGGTGTAAAAGATGAAGGAAAGAGATAAGAAACGCAAAAAGAAAAGAGACATTTTAAAAGAACTAAAAAAGAAATTGCCTGGTTGGCAGAAACTACCTGGAAGAAACCCGGTTTCTTCTAACTCGAAAACAACTGCATAATATTAAAAAGATGTCCCAAAAGTGACTGTTTATCAAAATACCCTATAAGTATTTTGTAACTGATCTTGTTTTTGGGACATCCTTTTTTTATTAAAGCAATAATTTTAGGAACCTTGCTGTAATCTTAAACTTCAATAACATGTTTTTTCTTTGCTCTTTTATCCCGCCATTGATCAAATAGGAGGAATATTGAAGGTATTAACACAAGAGTAATAAATGTAGCAAAACTCAATCCAAAAACAATAACGATCGCCATCGGTTGTTGAATTTCTGTTCCCTCGCCAAAGCCGAGTGTTAATGGGATTAAGCCTAGGATGGTCGTTAATGCTGTCATTAATATAGGTCTTAGTCGAGTAGGTCCTGCCTCTAAGATTGCCTCGTACGTGTCTATACCTTTAGATTTCAAAAGGATAATATAATCGATTAAAACGATAGCATTGTTAACGACAATCCCCGTTAAAATTAAAATTCCTACTAGTGAACCAACACCTAAGGGTTGGTAAGTGATAAAAAGTCCAACTAAAATTCCTATGACAGTTACCGGAACTGAAAACATAATGATGAACGGATAAAAGAATGATTCGAAACGAGCAGCCATTACCATATATACAAGGACAACTGCTAGTGCTATTGCTCCACCCAACTTGAAAAACGCATCCTGCATTTGCTCGTTTTGACCGCCGAAGGAAATTCTGTATCCAGCTGGGAGTGTCATATTCGTTCGTAAAGTTTCTTCAATATCATTCGTAATACTACCTAAATCTCGCTCTACGATCGAAGCTCTAACCGTAACTTCGCGTAAGCGATCTGCTCTTCGAATTTGGTTTGGACCTTGATCTCGATCAATTGATGCAATCGCGTGTAGAGGAACTTTCTCTCCTGTTGGAGCATCAATTAATAATTGAGATAAATCCTCAATGGAAGTAGTGAAACGATCTTCTACAATTAGACGAACGTCAATTTCATCGCCACTTCTAGCAAGTCTAGTTGTAATTAACCCCCTAGTAGCGTCGTTAATCGTAGCTGCGATTTGGGCACTACCAATTCCGTAAGTTGAGGCTCGATCGCGATTTATATTTACAGTGATTTCTGGATTTCCAGCCGTAAAGTTAGATGCCGGTTCTCTTACACCTTCTACTTTTGAAATCAATTCAATTACTTCATCGGAAATTGTTCGTAACACTCCCGTATCAGATCCTTTAATCGTGATCGACACTGGATCTCCGGTAAAACCTGAATCACTAGCAGAAACTCGGATCTCTGCGTTTGGAATACCGACTAATTTAGTACGAATGTCCTCAGCAACTTGAACATCACTTCGATTTCGGTCAGATAGCTCTTTTAACAGAACGTTATAATTGGCTCTATTTGTTTGAGTACCTGCGGCTAACGAAAAATTATCGGATCCACCAACAGTAACATAAGACAATTCAATATCACTGATATTCTCTAAAACCCGATCAATATCTTGCACCATCTCAAACGTTGCATCAAGGGAGCTTCCGGCGGGTAATCTTGCATCTATACCAACAAACCCCTGATCTTGAGCAGGTAAAAACTCCTGACCAATAAATGGCGTAAGTGCGAAAGATGCTAAAAACGTGATTAAGGTAACGATAATTGTTAGCTTCGGACGTTTTAACACTTTTTGTAAAATCCCTCTATACCAATCGGTCATTCTAGTAAAACCATGTTGGAAAGAGGAAGCTTCATCATTCACCTTCAAAAATGTTGACGATAGAAGGGGAACGATAATTAAAGCTGTAAAAAGACTAGCAAGTAATGAAAAAGCAACACTTAGTGCTAGCGGTTTAAATAATTGTGCGGCTAACCCTTCAACGAAAACAATTGGTAGAAAAACGACTACGGTTGTTAAGGTAGATGCTACAATCGCTCCACCAATCTCACTTGTTCCTTCAATTGCTGCATCTTTTAAGGAATAGCCTAATTGTCTAAGGCGATAAATGTTCTCTAAGATGACAATCGCATTGTCGACCATCATTCCAATCCCTAATGCTAATCCTCCTAGAGTTAACACATTTAACGTTTGACCACTAAAGTACATGAATAGAAACGTTGTGATGATCGAAATAGGAATGGAAAATCCAATAATAAGCGTACTGCGGATGTTTCTTAAAAACATATACAGGACTAGTGCAGCTAGGAAACTTCCCAATAACATGTTCCAAGCAACCGCTCGAATCGATTGTTCTATGAATTTACTTTGATCAAAAATCGCTTTTATTTCTACTCCTTCAGGTAAGTTCCTTTTTATCTCATCTAATCGTTTATTAATCGCCCGCGAAACTGTAACCGTATTAGCTCCAGATGCTTTTAAAATAGACAAACCAACGCTAGGCTCACCATTTAAATAGCTTTCTTGTAAGACAGGTTTTGTAGTGTCTTTAATCTCTACTAGTGTCCCAAGAGGAATTGTTCCTTGTCGTGTTGGAATTGGCAATGTTTCTAAATCATAAATAGAAGTAAATTGACTTGTGATACGAATTGGTAAGTTTTGATTTTGATCCTGTAATGACCCACCAGGAATATTTAAATTTTCACTACCAATGATTTGTTGTAATTGGCTTAAGCTAACGCCAAAACTATTAAGTCTATTTGGATCAACTAAGAGTTGAATTTCTTGTTCTGTTCCACCCTCTACGGTTACTGCAGCAACACCATCAACTGAGTCAAGAAACGGTTTAATCTCATTTTCAACAATTTTTTTAGCGGTAATTAAATCTGCATTTGGCTCAGTAATTGCTAACTGCGTAATTGGTAGTAAACTTGGATCAAAGCGAAGAACCATTGGCATTGGAACCTCACGAGGTAACCCATCTCTTATCAAGTCAAGACGCTCCCGCATGTTCAGGGTAGCAAAGTCCATATCCGTCCCCCAACCAAATGAGACAAGAATTAAGGCACCTCCTGTTCTAGAGGTAGAAGATACAGATTCGACGTTTGGGATACTTGACATAATTTCTTCAATAGGTCTTGTAATAAGTTGTTCAATCTCTTCAGGACCAGCCCCATTATAGGTTACGGTTACTGCAGCAACTGGAAACGTTAGTTCGGGAAACAAATCTACTGGTAAATCACGTAGTGAAACTAAACCTAATATTAGAATTAATACGATCACCATAGACATTGCTACGGGTCTCAAAACGGATAAGCGTGCGATTTTCATTTTAGTCCTCGTTTCGTACAGTTATTTCTGCCCCATCAGTTAAACGTTCTTTGCCCTTATTAACAACTAAATCATCTTTTGAAATACCTTCATGTACTTGAATAACATTCCCACTTCGAATGCCTAATACAACATCTTTTCGCTTGGCAATTCCATCTTTAACAATAAACACGTAAGGGGAGTTTTCATCATAAAGAATAGAATCAATTGGGATGACATTTGCTCTCTCAATTCCCCCTAAATTGATAAAAGCAGTAACTCGCATCCCACCTTTGATACGCTCATCATCATTTGGAATCGGAATCTCTACTTTAAAAAGGTTGGTTTGAGGGTTAATTGTTGGTGAAACAACATCAATCTTACTGTTGATTTCGTTTTGCAAACCTTCGACTAGTATAGTAGCTTGCATTTTTTCTTGTAGCTGGACTACTTGAAAGCTATTTACATTAAATGTAGCGATAATTGGATTTAAGTTTACGACTGTAGCTAGAGCGTTATTTGGTGGAGCAATTTGATTTTCAGTTACATTTAGTTCAGCAATTGTTCCGTTAATAGGTGAGGTAATGCTAGTTGCATCAACAGCCATTTGAGCTTGACGCGCATTTTGTTTAGCTACTTCGAGTTGCATTTCTAATTCACCTACATTTATTTTCGGTAAACTACCCATTTGACCAGCCGCTTGTGTAAGTTCGGCCTGTTTCAGAGAGGTTTCTAAAGATTGCTGGATGACCATTAATAGGGAAACCTCTTCAGTTTCATCGGTTAATCCAGAAATAAGCTCTCTCGACTTTTCTAAAGATCCTTCTAACTCCCGTTGTAGTTTTTGTATTTCAGCTAAGCCAGATTCAGTATTTTTTTGTAGTTGTTTCGCAGCTGAAATCCCTTTTTCAAGTTCCGATACTGCTTTTTGGGCCTGCCTTACTTGATTTTTTAAGATTTCATCATCCAACTTTAGTATTTGCTCACCTTCATTGACGATATCTCCTACTCTTTTGTTAACTTCAATCACATTAAACGGGGTTGAAGTAAAAAGTGGGATGATTGCATTAGGTAAGGCTTGACCAGTTATTTCTAACTTTTGTTCTAAGTTGATTTCTTGAACATAAGTTACGTCAACCGGGATTTTTTGACCGACCGCAGTTTCACTTGTGATGTCCTCAGTTGAACATGCACCTAAAAGTAGTAATGAAGCAATAAAAAATCCGAAACGTTTCAAGGTTTTTTCATCTCCTAATTAATCGACTATGTTTAATATTTGTTAAGCACCTGTATCTATACAATATCAAGTCTAAATGTACTATATTTTTATAGATTAGACAAAGAAAACAACTGTAAACTTTTAGTCCTATTTTGAAAAGAAGTTTAACAAAAAAATATGAGGGTATATAGTTTAAGTAATGGATAATTAAGTTATTCCTATGTACAGAGTGTATAAACTTTGTTTATTTTTTTTCTAATCAGGGGTGTTCAAATTAGAATTATTATTGTATAATTTAGCTAACAACTAACATTTCACATAATAATTATAGATTAGATAAAGAAATTTGAAGGGAGAATTGGAAAATGGTAACTCTATTTACATCCCCAAGTTGTACATCTTGTAGAAAAGCAAAAGCATGGTTAGAAGAACATAACATTGATTTTGTAGAAAGAAATATTTTTGCTGAACCTTTAACGATTGAGGAAGTTAAGGAAGTAGTACGGATGACAGAAGATGGAACTGATGAAATTATTTCCACTCGTTCTAAAGTGTTTCAAGAGTTAAATGTAGAGGTAGAATCTTTATCCTTACAACAATTGTTCAAGATTATTAGTGAAAATCCTGGTCTTTTACGCAGACCTATTATTATTGACGAGAAACGGCTACAAGTAGGTTATAATGAAGCTGAAATTCGTCGTTTTTTACCACGTAAAGTTCGAACATTTTTCTTACAAGAGGCGCAAAGAGCTGCAAACGAATAATATAGCTATGTAATGAACAAGTTGAAAGAGGCAGTCGAGACTGCCTCTTTCTGGTTTCTGTAATCGTTTTTATCAGCCACTCAGTAAGCCTTCCATACAAGAACGAACTGGATAACTGGGAGGCAAAAGCAGCGACTGGTATTTAGATTATGGATTTAGATAAAACTAATTTATGTTTTTTGTTGACCTAAAATACAATGCTATTTTTTCTTAGCTTTTTCATGAACCAACCAGAGAAAAGTACTGCAATTATTAAACTGATTTGCAGAAAAGTGGAGATGAAAGGATGACTAGAGAACAGTTGTGTTAACATTGGTTCATGGATAATCATCTTTGTAGCTGTAAAAGCAAGAATTGCTGCACCACCATAAATAATAATTGGAAATCGATCCATGGCTAATAGAATAATTTTACTTCCCCAAATAATGATGGGTACAGATACTAATAGGCCGACTATAACGAATGTATTGTTCCCATGTGCGGCTCCAGCAACAGCTATTACGTTATCAAATCCCATGACAATATCTGCTATTATAATTGTCTTTATAGCAGCAAGCATTGTTGTTTTCCCTTCTATCTCACGTTCATCCTCCAATTCGGTTATTAGGTGATAGGAAATATATAATAGTAAGGCTCCACCAATAGCCATCAGCATTGGGATTTTAAGTAGATGAACTGCAACCAATGTTAAACTAATTCTAGCGATAATTGCGATACAAATACCAAAGAATATTGCTTTGTTTCGAAGCCTATCAGGTAAGTTACGACATGCTAATGCTACAACGATTGCATTATCCCCACCTAAAACAATATCAATACTAATAATGGTTAACAATGGAATGATTAATTCAAAATCTAGGCTCATGGACACACCTCTTATTTCTTTATTGAATAAATAATTATTATTACCAGTTTCATCATGGCGACATTTTTTAATAAATAATATGACAAAGGGACAACTTATTAACTAAACATATCGCTATCACAAGTAATTCATTCCATTTTTCGAAAAAAAGTTTAGGGAAAATTTCTGTATAAATTTGCTTAGCATATAATTTCCATTCTTAATTGATTTATCATAGAATAGAAGTATAATATATGAAAAGGAAATGCTTTTTAAAGAATAATCTAGGGAATATTGCTTAGATAGTTAGAGAAATTCTAAACCGTTTAACTCTTAAGGGAAAAAGATGACGGGACTGTTACGGTTAAATTTTGAGGGATAATCATCCCTTCCGCCATTGAAATTCGCCAGAAGGGAGAAAAATTATGGAGATTGAAAGATTAAACGAGTCAACGATTAAATTTTATATTACGTATAAGGATATTGAAACTCGGGGCTTCGATCGTGAGGAAATATGGTATAACCGTGAGCGCGGTGAAGAGCTATTTTTTGAAATGATCAACGAGGCAAACGATAAGGAAAATTTTGAACTTGAGGGACCTTTATGGATACAAGTTCAAGCTCTTGATAAGGGATTAGAGATAATTGTTACAAGAGGGCAAATTACCGATGGGAATGTTAGATTGGAAATACCAGTCTCAAATGACCAAGAAAACAGTCCAGTTGATGAAAATATCGTTGACATGCTAGATGATAATTTTATAAAAGATAAAAAACAAGAGGATGAAGAACCGGAACTATTAGATCTAGTTATCGGTTTTGATGACTTCGAAGATATCATTTCATTGAGTCACCATCTTGAAGTAAGAGGCTTTCAAAATGCTCTTTACCACTTTAGTAATCGTTACTTCTTATTTGTAATGTTTACTGATGAATTCCCAGAAGAAGAACAAGACAATATTTTGAGTCAAATTTTAGAATTTGGATATGAATCGGAAATTTCAATTCACCGCATCCAAGAGTACGGTAAAGAAATTATCGCAGAAGAAGCACTACAAGGACTTCGGAAATTATTTACCAAAAAATAAGATGTTGATTTAAACGTTGGGGTCAGACACTTCCTAGAAAAGATAAACTTTGAAAACCCTCAGTATGATGGTCTCAATTATGTGTTATCTTTACGGAAGGGTCGACCCTTTTCTTTGAACAATTC
This sequence comes from Anaerobacillus sp., assembly GCF_046314235.1. Classification (NCBI taxonomy): domain Bacteria; kingdom Bacillati; phylum Bacillota; class Bacilli; order Caryophanales; family Bacillaceae; genus Anaerobacillus; species Anaerobacillus sp. Next base: position 30,616 of record NZ_JBKBWN010000023.1, on the reverse strand, counting down.
TTCGGTCGGAGTGAGCAAAAACAACATGAAAAAGAAAATACACGTTTTACTGTTTATAGGTCTTATTGGAGCCATATTGTACATAACGAAAGATTACTGGGAAGGCTGGATCGTTGGTGTTGTCAGTATTCTCTTTTCCTTATCTGCTTTTTTTATTACCATCGTTATATTCTTAGAAAATCGTCATCCTTCGAGAACAGTTACTTGGATAATCCTACTGGCTATTTTTCCGGTACTAGGTTTTTTCTTTTATTTAATGTTCGGGCAAAATCATCGGAAAAAGAAAACCTTTACCGAGAAAGCAATAATGGACGAACAAGCGTTGGATCGGATAGAAGGGAATAAACCTCTTAACGAGGATGAGATAGGGAAGATGGGGGAGGACCAACAACTTTTATTTAGACTTGCGCATCATTTAGCTAATAGCCCAATATCGTTTGCTACAGAGACAAAGGTCCTGACCGATGGCAAAGAAACCTTTGGTCATATTTTAAGAGCATTGAAGGATGCTACTAATCACATCCATATGGAGTATTACATTGTTAGAAGTGATGAGATAGGCAACGAGATAAAGGATATATTAATCGAAAAAGCACAGCAAGGTGTCAATGTTCGATTTCTTTATGATGCAGTAGGATGTTTCCAGCTTTCTAAGCATTATGTTCAACAGTTAAAGGCTGCGGGAGTACAGATGGTTGCCTTTGCGCCTGTAAAAATCCCGATATTTAACCACCGTATAAACTATAGGAACCATCGGAAAATTATTGTAGTTGATGCTAATGCCGCTTTTGTTGGGGGCCTAAATATTGGGGACGAGTATTTAGGTAAGAACGATTATTTCGGTCATTGGCGCGACACCCATTTATTTGTAAGAGGTGAAGCTGTACGTTCATTGCAACTAATCTTTCTTCGAGATTGGTATTATATGACGAGAGAAACTTTATTAAAGCAAAGTTATCTTTCCCCAGATCTACCTACGTCTGATCGTCTAGGGGGCGTTCAGATGATCGCCAGCGGTCCAGATACAAGATGGGAGGTAATCAAGAAGCTTTTCTTTTCGATGATTACGTCAGCAAAAAAGTCAATTTGGATTGCTTCACCTTACTTCATTCCAGATGATGATATTTTATCAGCTTTAAAGATAGCCGCTCTCAGCGGTGTTGATGTTCGTATCCTTGTACCAAACCGACCAGATAAACGGATTGTCTTTTATGCTTCACGCTCCTATTTTCCTGAATTACTAGAAGCTGGAGTGAAGATTTATGAATATAACCGCGGGTTTATGCACAGTAAAATTATTATTGTTGATAAAAAGATAGCCTCAATTGGAACAGCGAATATGGACATGAGAAGTTTTCATTTAAATTTCGAAGTTAACGCCTTTTTATATAAAACACAAAGTGTTCATACGCTTGTAGGCGATTATATTTATGATATGGAACATTCTACAATTATTAGTTATGAACTCTTTAAAAAGCGTTCAATCATAAAGCGTGTAACAGAGTCAACCTCGAGGTTACTGTCACCGTTACTTTAGTAGTTATGAGTGTTAAGTATATGGATTGTCTTCGATTAATTAAAACTTGGCACTCATTCTTAATAATCTTAAGGAGGGAGTTTTTTGTTAGTTGCATTAACAGAGAATGACAACATTATTTCTTTAGCTAGTCTTAGGCTAGAAAAGGAAGAGCTACTTCAACTTCGACACGAATGCACTTTTTTATGCCCGGCTTGTCGCAATGAAGTGATTTTAAAACTAGGAACGAAACAGGCATGGCACTTTGCTCATAAGAGTAAACAAAGTTGTACAGATGAATTGGAAGGTGAATCTCCATACCATATTGAAGGAAAGAAACTTCTTTTTGAATGGTTACAAAAACAAAAATTAGACGTTCGCTTGGAACCATATTTACAAGACATAAAACAAAGACCTGATTTATTAGTTACTACTACCAAGCAAACATATGCGATTGAATTCCAGTGCGCAAAAATTTCCCCGCAGTTGTTCAACAAAAGGACATTTACTTATCAAAAAAACAACTTGATCCCTATTTGGATTTTAGGAGGCAACCAGTTAAAACGCCAGCATCGAAATATATATAGGCTTACTAGCTTTCATTGGCTATTTAGCAATAACTATTTTACGAAAAGTCCACCACAAATCCTCTCATTTTGCCCACTAAATAAAACGTTTATTAATCTAAAAAATTTAACTGCAATCTCCTCGAATAATTCAATAACTTCACCATCTTACATATCTTTAAAAGACCTTTCATTACAGAAATTATTTGATTTCGATAAACCATTCCCCGACATAGGAGCATGGCTTGAAGCAAAGAAATTATGGCGAAAGCAACGACTCCATCTTAGCCAATCTCAACAGTTTCTTAGACGACTTTATTATGAAAAAGGACAATCTTTATGGTTATTCCCAAGTGAAGCAGGGATCCCTGTTAGCTTTCATTATTTTATTGAGACACCAACATATATTTGGCAAAGTTGGTTGCTTGAAATTTTTATAAATACAAAAAAGATAGGTGATACATTTCATTGTACATTAGTAAGACGAGCATTTTATACTCTTGTAAAGAAAGGGATATTCCCACTGCGGATGCTTCCGTTATTGGAGAATGGTAGCTACTTTTTGGCGATAGATGGCTACTTAAAATTTTTATGTCATGTAGGTATCTTAACTACAAGAGATCAAGTTATATATGAAAAAACGGCTGAGATACCAACTCAAAAAAATCTAGCACAGGCAATCATAAATGATCGGTACTTATTCTTACGATATCTGCGGATGAAATAGTCATATATTTATTTCGGAAATAGTAATATTTTTTATGATATAAAAAGGATTAATTCTTTTTCATGGCGAACAATATATATGAATATGAACCATTATACTTAAGTGTAACAAGAAGTTTTGAGTATGAAACTTAAGGATACCACTAAGCAATTTCAGCTATTCTTAGGAGAAGGTTCACGAACATTATCTAAACAGATAGTAGTATTTGAGAAATTATGGAGGTGCTAATTTTGGCAGAACAAACAAAAATGAAACAGCTTCCTAAGCGTGAAGAAATACCAGTTGAGCGAACATGGAATGTGGAAGATATTTTTGCAACAACTGAAGCATGGGAAGCAGAATTTAAATCGTTAAAAGAAGAACTACCTAAATTACAAAAATTTAAAGGAACACTGGGAACAAGCAGTGATCAACTGTTCCAATGTCTAAAGTACCAAAATGAACTAAGTATGCGTATAGGGAAACTTTATGTTTTTGCCCATCTAAAAAGTGATCAAGATACAACCAATTCTTTTTTTCAAGGTTTAAATGATAGAGCTTCAACACTAGCATCAGAATTTAGTAATTATTCTTCTTTCATCATTCCCGAATTATTGAGTATGCCAGAAGAGAAAATCAATGAATTTGTTTCAGATAATGATGATTTAAAGACATATAAACATGCCTTAGATGAAACGAATCGTGGTCGTCCACATGTTCTATCAGAGAAAGAGGAAGCTATTCTTGCACAAGTAAGTGAAGTTACTCAGAGTCCTGCGAACACATTTGGAATGCTTAACAATGCTGATTTAAAGTTTCCAACAATTAAAGATGAAAACGGTGAAGACATTGAAGTCACCCATGGCCGCTATATTCGTTTCTTAGAAAGTAGTGACCCTCGTGTTAGGGAAGATGCATTTAAAGCGGTTTACGAGACATATGGAAAATTCAAAAATACATTGGCAAGTACCTTAGCTGGCAATGTAAAGAAAAATTTATTTAATGCGAAAGTTAGGAATTACGAATCGGCTCGTCAAGCTGCTTTAGATAAAAATAATATTCCAGAGATTGTATACGATCAATTAATAGATACAATTAACGAGCATTTACATTTATTACACCGCTATATTTCTTTACGTAAAAAAGCATTAAAGTTAGACGAAATTCATATGTACGACTTATTTACACCTATGGTAAAAGATGTGAAAATGGAAATTCCATATGAAGAGGCGCAAAATTTAGTTACAAAAGGTGTTGAGCCGCTTGGTGAGGAATACGTAAATATTATTAAAGAAGGCTTTCGAAAACGCTGGGTAGATATTGATGAAAATGTGGGGAAACGAAGTGGAGCTTACTCATCTGGTACATATGGTACTATGCCATATATTTTAATGAATTGGCAAGATAACGTTAATAATCTATTTACGTTAGCCCATGAGTTTGGCCATTCGGTTCATAGTTATTACTCAAGAAATGCACAACCATATCATTATTCAGGTTATTCCATTTTTGTTGCAGAAGTCGCATCGACTTGCAATGAGGCATTGTTAAATGATTACTTATTAAAAGTAACAGAGGATAAAAAGAAAAAACTTTACTTATTAAACCATTTCTTAGAAGGATTTAGAGGTACAGTTTTCCGTCAAACAATGTTTGCTGAATTTGAGAAGCTTATTCATGATAAGGCAGCTAGCGGTGAGCCGTTAACACCAGAACTATTAACAGCTACTTATTATGATCTGAACAAAAAATACTTTGGTGACGAAATTATCATCGACGAAGAAATTGGCTTAGAATGGGCAAGGATTCCGCATTTTTATTACAACTTTTACGTTTATCAGTACGCAACAGGCTATAGTGCGGCAACTGCTTTATCTAAGCAGATACTTGAAGAAGGAGAGCCGGCAGTAGCGCGATACATTGAGTTCTTAAAGGCTGGAAGCTCCGATTATCCAATTGAAGTGTTAAAACGAGCTGGAGTCGATATGACAAGTGCTGATCCAATTAAAGAGGCTTTAGCAGTATTTGAGAAGACACTTAATGAAATGGAACAATTGCTTTTTGAATAGAAAAAGCTGACCTAAAAGTTATCAATTCATCTCGTCTACTATTTATAGTGAAGATAATTAATATACATTTACTATAGATGTAGTATTTAGAGGTGAACTGATACTTATCCGGTAAGCCTAAGTTGCCCTTAGCTTAAGTCGCTTAGGGCAACTTAGGCTTTTATTCATGAAAATCCACGAAATCTCCTTTTTTCATTAAAACAGTGAATCGTAAAAATAATCGAAACTAAAAGTAGTGGGGCGGAAAGCAGGATTGGAAAAAACTTCATTAAACTTAAAACAAAAATCCAAAACGATACAAAGATGAAAAGAAGACCAATTAAGAACATACTATGATACATTGTCTGTCCTCCAATTTTAGTTAGAATTTTACTTAATCGTATGTTAAATAAGGACAACTTATTCCAAATGGCTAAAATGTCTAAACATAAACTTTTTTTAGATATTATCAATTCTTGACTTTTTTGTGAAATCATTCACATAGTTATTGAAAATTCTTAAGAGAGTTGGTATATTATACATGTGAAGAAGATCACATAACTCCCCCTAGGTTCATGTGAAAACAGCTCACAAACCCCTTATTTAAATGTTTTAATCCTTACTTTTTGTATGAAACCTTGACAATCAAACGTAAAAAAGGCTAGGTCTCCCCACCAAGCCTTTTTTGCATTTTAGGAAGAAAAAAAGAAAAGAGAACTAGTAAGTATTCTTGCTAGTCCCCGATATATCGCCAAAAAGTTCCGTATTTCACAGGCACACGTTCTACAATTTGTCGTAAAACTAATTTTTTCATCTCTTTTTCAACTTCGTCAATGGTTAAATCATAAGTAACGGCAATCTCTTTAGACGCAACAAAAGAATAGTGCTTTAGAAAATCTTCTAAGAAAACAGGAGCAGAAGCGATAGGTGTTTCGCCAAGCATTTCCTCTAACACTTTTACGTATACATCATAGTCGTAGAGGCCAGTTACTAAAAGTCCATCATCGTCAGCATTGTCATTAAACACTACAATAGTAGGAAATAGCTTAATTCCCATTTCTTTTGTTGTTTTTAAATCAAATTGCAACGTTTTGATGGCACCTTCTGAATGAAGGTCTTTTTTAAACTCTTCTAAATCCAAACCTTGAACACTTTCTGCACACTCTATTAAGATTTCTTCTTTTGAAATGTTTTGCTTGTCTAAAAAAAGTAGCTCTCTTAATTTACGTAAGTATCTAATCCCAATTTGCTTTCCTTGTAATTCAGCTGCCTTAATAGCGATAGAAGCTGCAAATGGAGTCGAAATTGGATTTTCAAGCCAGATGTCACCATCGCAAGACATCCCCGTTTTAGTTGCAGTTCTTTCCCATGCCTGTGCCATATCTTTATGTGACTTTTTTTCATTGCAACATGATAGTTTCCCACCGATTAAATAGCGAATTTTAAAGTATTTACAATAATACATTTGGAGCTTTTTTAAAATAGGCTCAAGTGCCCAACACTCTGGACAGAGGGGATCTATAAAAGTATATATTTCTAATGGCTTTTTAAAAATTGTAGAATTTTCAGTCATAGGCTCATCAAAACTACATAATCCTAACTCATCATTACACGTTGAAGAATTCGAGTCGTTAGAAGACAACTAGATCCCTCCTTTCCATAACTTAATTATTGTGATTTATCATATGATAAGCAGTTTGGGTTAATCGCTCATAAAAATAGTCTCGTATTGGTCCATCGAGTTTTACTTCATCCATCGCCTCACTCATACATTGGAGCCATGCCTCTGCTCTTTCCCTTGTAATAGGAAAAGGCATATGTCTTGCTCTTAACATTGGATGACCATGTTCATCACTGTAAAGGCTAGGTCCGCCAAGAAATTGTGTAAGAAATTGTTTTTGTACCCTAGCAGTTTCGGTTAAATCATTTGGAAAAATCGGAGCCAATTTAGGGTGTAGTTTTACTTTAGCGTAAAAGGTGTCTACTAGCTCATCCAATACTTTTTCTCCACCTATGGCTATATAAGGATTTTTGGGCTGCGAATTCATGATAAGTCTCCTTTAAAAAAGTATGTAGCCCCATTTTAGCAAGGCGAAACATCTATCGCAAATAATTAGCCTACAACTATCGTTCTTATCATGTGCTTTAAGAAAGTTAGTTATGAAACTCAAGAACTCGACCGGAAAAAATTTCATACAAAAAAGCTGCCCCATAAGTGTCAGTTTCCCTTCGAAGATATACTACATATAGAAGTGTATCTTTGTACACGATCTAATGATAGCAGAAGAGGTGACTAATACTTTACTTTGGAACAGCCTCTTTTTAGGCACTAAAAAAGGTGTTTAAAACTTTCGGAACATAATTTCTCGTTTCTTTAAACGGCGGAATTCCACCATGTTTATCAACATTTCCTGGTCCGGCATTATAAGCAGCTAAAGCCAAAGAGACATCACCTTTATAGCGATCTAACATTTGACGTAAATATTTTGTTCCACCTTCGATATTTTCTTTCGGATCAAAGATATTTTTGACGTTTAAACTACGCGCAGTTGCTGGCATTAATTGCATTAGTCCAATTGCTCCTGCATGACTTTTTACGGTAGGGTTAAAGTTAGACTCGTGTTTTATGACTGAATAAATGAGTTTTGGATCAACGTCGTATTTTTTAGCGGCGTCTTCAATATAACTTCGGTATTTTTCAGCTCTATCAGCCATTTTAGTAGGCAAAGGTTGATGATTGATATTTATAGATAATTGCTCATTGTTCATATTGAATTGTGTTTGCAATGGATTAAACCCTAAATCTTTAAGGCTACTTAAGTTTGTTACGAGTTGTGACATATTTTTATTAAATTCATCTTCAAGTACATTTGAAAACACTGATTCGAACGGCGAAGATGTTTGAGTTTGGTTCGCTTGTAAATTACGCAATGCTTGAAGTTGGAATACTTGTTGATAAGATGAGATCTTCAAACAATCACCGCCTTTTAAAAATAAATGTTGTTATTGCTTTTTTTGTTTCATTAAGAAAAACCGTTTAATTTTATTATCGGTTTGTTTTATAGGAATTTTATACTTTGAGAAAATATTTTCAAAAATCTCTTTTCCTATTTTCTCATTTTTTACCTCATACTCTATTTCATAATCATCGACATCAAAATAAAAGCTGTGATCAAAAACAAGCGTGCCTCCTAAATATGGAATCTCAGCTCGATTGGTTTTTAATGACCCTAAATATAAACATTTGCTTAAATCGATTTGAAAGGACTTCTCAAGTTGGGAAGCGATCGATCCAATAGGTATGTTTCCAAAGTTTAATGCTTCTTGTCCTTCATCAATTGTAAGGGATTGATGCGTTTCTAATAAACCGATTTCATTAGGTTGCTTTAAAGTGAGTGTAAAAGTATTATTTTTTTCTCTAATCCTTAAAGCGCTCCCGTGTTTTTTTAATTGAAAGTCGTCTGTATCAAAATAATGATTTATTTGCTGTTGGAAAGCTGTTTTTTCAATAGAGAATCCCTCACATAACAAATTGAATTCAGCTTCTGTGACAATATTTTTAAATTCAATTTCGATTTCCTGATTCACAATAAAACCTTCTTTTAATAGTAGTTTTTTCTTTTGAGTTTAGCTAAGAGCCTCTTTATCATACTATTTTTCATGTTGATTTGGTAGTTGTATATTATCGGAAATTGTTTTTTTGTGATAAACTTAGGGCGTAAAATGTATTTTGGAGGAAATCAAATGGCTAAAAAAATTGAAGTTACAAAATTGATGATTACAGAACGAGACGTAAGCGTATTTGTAGACGATAATTCGGCTCTTAAGGATAAGCATATCCAGCCTGAGGGCAGGATGCTCGCTGACTCTGATCATTTAGCGTTTATCTACATACTTGATGTTGAAGAAGATTTTATTTATGTTAGCTTTCCAGAAACGGTTTGGTCTCATTTAAACATCGCTCTTAATAAAAACTTGCCGTTATTCTTATATACCGACGATGATATTAGAATCCCATTATTACAATTTCAAGAAGAACTACTATATTTTATTTCTAATATTGCAGAAAATAGTAACTATGGTAAAAAAATGGTCGATGCTGTTAGTCATGTATTTTCTATAGAAATGTAACTTTTTGAATTAAATAGGATACTTAAACTATAGTTTTTTTATATCGTATGTTTCATGGGGATGATCCTCTAGCGTGACTTATGCTTATCTTAAAGCTAAGTATCGTTCTACAATAATAGGGGGAAAGATATGAATTGGGATGTTTTTTTAACACCATACAAACAAGCAGTAGATGAAATTAAGATAAAATTAAGAGGGGTACGTAAACAATATAATATGTCGTCGACAAAGCATACCCCTATTGAATTTGTGACTGGAAGAGTTAAACCAATTTCTAGCATTTTAGATAAAGCGAAAAGGAAACATATTCCTATCGAAGAATTAGAATCTAGAATGCAAGATTTAGCTGGAGTTAGAGTCATGTGTCAATTCGTAGAGGATATTGATGCGATCATTAAGTTAATTAGAATGAGAAAAGATTTTGAGATTATTGAAGAACGGGATTATATTTCAGATAAAAAACGAAGTGGCTATCGCGCATACCATTTAGTCATTAAATACCCAGTCCAAACAATTGATGGAGAAAAAAAAATACTTGTGGAAATCCAAATTAAAACATTAGCAATGAACTTTTGGGCGACAATAGAGCATTCGTTATTATATAAATATAGTGGGGAAATTCCAGAAAATATTATCGATCGCTTACAACGGGCTGCAGAAGCTGCATTTCGTTTAGATGAAGAAATGTCTAAAATTCGCGAGGAAGTATTAGAAGCCCAAGTCATTTTTAGAAGAAAAGAAGAGGAACAAAGAAATCATTAAATAACTGTAGTATAGGATTGCTTTGACTGCTCTTGCGCTACAAAAATATTTTAAAATATTTCGTTTGAATAGGAGTTGTTCTGCAAAATGAAGTTTGCAGTAATATCACGGGGCGATGAAACTTCAAATGCCCTGATGCAAAAGATAAAAAACTATTTATTAGAATTTAATCTTACGTATGATCTTGACGAGCCCAATATTGTTATTACTGTTGGTGGCGATGGAACACTTCTTTATGCTTTTCATCAATATACGCACCGTCTTAATGACACCTCTTTTGTTGGAGTGCATACAGGACATCTCGGCTTTTATGCAGACTGGAAACCTGAAGAAGTTGAACGTTTAGTGATTCATATCGCAAAAACCCCTTTTAAAATTGTTGAATATCCACTACTAGAAGTTATTGTTAGACATAACAACTCTACAAAATCTGAGCGGTATTTAGCTTTAAATGAATGTTCTGTAAAAAGTGTCGTTGGTTCTTTAGTAATGGACTTAGAAATTAAAGGTGAATTGTTTGAAACATTCCGTGGCGATGGCTTATGCATATCTACACCATCGGGAAGTACTGCTTACAATAAAGCACTAGGTGGTGCAATTTTACATCCTTCACTAGCATCAATCCAAATAGCTGAGATGGCTTCAATTAATAATCGAGTTTATCGGACGATCGGTTCACCACTCGTTTTGCCGCAGCACCATACATGTTTGTTAAAGCCACTAAATGATGTTGATTTTCATATTACAATCGATCATCTATCAATGGTAGAGAAGAGTGTAAAGTCAATTCAATGCCGTGTTGCTGAAGATAAAATTAAATTTGCTAGGTTTCGCCCTTTCCCATTTTGGAAAAGAGTAAAAGAATCATTTATTAAATAAGGCTGTTAAATGAATGATTACAAGTAATAAAACTTAGAAATGTTGCTATTTATAAACCTCTCAATGTCAAAGAGGGGTTAATAAACTTTAAGAGGGTAAAATTATGCAGGAAATAATCATTCAATGGCATGTATCAGCTACGTTTCATAATTGCTTATTAAGAGATTTTTTAAGAGAAAAAAAGTTGTCTCGGCAAGCTTTGACAGATGTAAAGAGAAGCGGCTCCTTGCTAATTAATAGTAATCACGTTACTGTGCGGGCTCTAGTAAAAAAAGGGGATCAAGTAACTGTTGTTTTCCCTCCTGAACAACGGAGCGCTAGCTTAAAGGCAAGAGAGATTCCTTTAAGTATATTATACGAAGATGAACATCTTTTAGTTATTAACAAACAACCAGATTTACCAACGATCCCATCAATTTATCATCCGGAACGCTCTTTAGCAAATGCCGTTCTCTTTCACTATGATAAAAATAAAATTCCTTGTACTTTTCACGCAGTAAATCGTCTTGATCGTGATACTTCTGGCCTACTCATAGTTGCTAAGCATCGCTTTGCTCACGATTTGTTAACAAAGCAACAAAAAATGGGGAAGATTAATAGGACTTATCTTGCCATTGTTCACGGGCATTTAGTTAATGATTGTGGAATTATTAACCTACCTATTGGCAGGAAAAAAGAAAGTATTATTGAACGGGAAGTTCGTACGGATGGGCAAGAGGCAGTTACCAATTATCAAGTTATTAAGCGATTAGAAGAAGAAACAGTAACGGAACTTTCCTTAGAAACCGGGAGAACTCATCAAATTCGCGTACATCTGGCACACTTAGGGCACCCATTACTTGGTGACGATCTTTATGGTGGTAAATTAACAAAGATAAAACGTCAAGCCTTACATAGTTGGCAGTTACGTTTCTTTCATCCTTTTTTAGAGAAGGAAATGTATTTCTCTGTAGAACCACCAAATGATATGTTGGAGATTATTAAGTAATCATGCCGTGCAATCTAAAAAAATACGAAGCAGGCTATTGCGTCGCTTCGTATTTTTCGATATTTGAAATCAAAAACTGCAATATTTCCATTTCATTCTCATCGCTAATAACCACTTCAACTTTGTTTACCAACTCTTCCTGATCAATTTCTGCGTTGTACACGAATGATTCGGAAATGAAGTAACTTTTGTTGGCGTCAATATAGAAAGGTTGTTTCTCTCCGTTCGTATAAGCAAAATCAACAGTCGACTCAGTGCCAATCGCCTCCTGTAAAGTTTCATCATAAATGATAAATTTAGCATAAAGTGGCCCTACTTTTTTCCGATTTTCATTTTCAAGTAAAACATGGAAATTAATTAAGGAACGTTCCTCATCGATAATCACCACACTTTCATCAGAGTTAGGAGAAATCTGTGACTCGTTGCCGCAGGCCGAAAGAAAAAATGTAAAAACTAAAATAATGGGCATTATAGCTTTCATGACTTTCATCCTTTCAAATAGATGTATTTGTCAAAACCTTTATAGACACGCCTTATTTTTGCTAATTGGAGTTAGTCAGCAAAGGCTCTAAACTTTTCAGGGACCATTGCTTGTTTTGATGGAACAGAGATCGTTTCTTTTTCAGGGTAGCGGAAGGCAGTAAGTTTTCCACCGAATACGCAGCCAGTATCAATATTTATTGTTTCATTAATGATACGTGGCTCCCTAACGGGTGTATGTCCATAGACGATAAACGATTTTTTTTCGTGATAGTTTTTCGCCCAGTCGCGGCGAACAGGTGAACCATCTGGATGTTGCTCTCCCGTTATATCGCCATATAAAACAAATGTTTTAACCTTTTTATCTGTTCTGCCTATGTAGTCAGATCTTATCCCAGCGTGAGCAATCACAAGTTTTTTTTCATCTAAAGTAAGGTATAGTGGTGCATTTTCATATAATTCGATGTACTTAGAACGAATTAGCCCGTACTGTTCTTTAGACAATGACTTTAGTTCGGCGACAGTTGTTTCTAGGCCATGAGTTTCTTGAACCTTACGTCCTAAAAAATATCGATATAATTTATCACAATGATTACCAGGTGTATAGTAGCCAACTTGCTTTTTTACGGTCTCAAAAACAGTCTCAATAACTTGTAAGGAATTCGGGCCACGATCTGTTAAATCACCTACAAAAGCAAGCTTACGACTATTGGGATGGACCGGGTATGTTTTAGACCAATCGTAGCCTAGTTTTACCGTAAGCTCTTTAAATTCCTCATAACAGCCGTGAATATCACCAATTACATCAAACATTTTAATCACGTCTTTCTATAGTAAAGTTTAAGTAAAATCATTCATAGCATTTCAGACTATGCCAAAACATATACTTTGAACATAGCGGATTTCCCCAACTAAAAGTTAGAGTAAAGTAGTCATATGAAATGGTTATTGATGTTATAGAAAACAAAAAGAAGCTTTTATTGACAAAATTATACTGTTCTCTTATGATTGTAAAATGTTTTGGCTAATTAAACAATGAATAAAGGTGTGTGAAGTTTTGTTTACTTTAGACCTACCTGTTACTAATCCTGTGCTAATCTTTGCATTAGCAATGGTTATTTTCTTAGTGGCCCCAATGTTAATGAATAAATTAAAAATCCCTGGGATTATTGGTTTAATAATTGCTGGTATCATTGTTGGGCCTAACGGTCTTGGTGTTTTAGATCGTGATCCCACTATTGTATTATTAGGTACTGTTGGACTTTTATATATTATTTTCATTGCAGGATTAGAAATTGACTTAGAAGGATTTAAGAAATATCGAAATCGAAGTATCACTTTTGGGTTGTTGTCTTTTACGGTTCCATTCATCTTAGGGACGGTATTAGGAGTTATTTTGCAGTATTCTATGCCAGCTGCAATTTTATTAGGATCTATTTTAGGCTCACACACATTATTAGCTTATCCTATTGCTAGTCGTCTTGGGGTGGCCAAAAATAAGGCGGTCACAACTGCGGTAGGCGGTTTGATTATGACTGACACACTAGCACTATTAATATTAGCAATTATTGCTGGCATGAAACAAGGGGAAATTACAGCTTTGTTTTGGGTTCAATTAGGAACCTCATTATCCCTTTTCGTTTTTGTTGTGCTAGTCGGAGTACCTATACTAGGAAAGTTTTTTTTCCGAAATGTGAGTAGTCAAGGTTCTATGGACTATTTATTTGTTATGTCAATTTTGTTTGTTTGTGCTTTCCTAGCTACTGTTGCTGGAGTCCAACCAATAATCGGTGCTTTTTTAGCTGGTCTTGCGTTAAATCGATTAATATTTGAACAAGGACCGTTAATGAATCGGATTAAATTTGTAGGAAATGCCCTATTTATTCCTTTTTTTCTTTTGTCAGTAGGTATGCTAGTTGATTTTCGAGTTCTGATTGAACATCCACAGGCACTACTATTCGCCTTTTCTATTGTCGTTTTAGTTAACGTCGGGAAGTGGTTTGCAGCTTGGCTCTCAGCAAAGATTTACAAGTATAGTAGGGATGAATTGAATATTATGTACGGTTTAACAATTCCGCAAGCAGCAGCAACGCTAGCTGCAACCCTTGTGGGATTCGAATTAGGATTGTTTAATTTAGCTATTGTAAATGGGGTCATTATCATGATTTTGGTTACTTGTTTAATTGGACCATACATGGTGGAAAAATATAGTCGAAAAATTGCTGAATATGAAGAAGAACAGCCCTATGAGCGAAATACGGCACCAGAAAGAATATTAATTCCTCTTGCTAATCCTAATACGATTGAATCCTTATTAGATTTGGCCTTTATAATAAAAACACCTACTTCTTCAGAACCTTTATATCCTATTTCTGTAGTAAGCTCTAGTGGTGGAGGAGAAGTAAGTAAAGTCGCAGAGGCAGAAAAAATGCTTGGTCATGCAGTAATGTATGCAGCCGGAGCAGATATTCCAATACGTCTTTTGACTAGAGTTGCCCATAATCCGGCAAAAGGAATTATCCGTTCCATAACAGACACGCGAATCTCAACCGTTATCGTTGGTTGGAACGGGAAAGCGGCAACATCGCGAAAAATTCTAGGTGGGGTCATAGATCAAGTATTAGAACAAACGAATCAAATGATACTCGTAACGAAATTAACTCATCCTCTAAATACAATGAAGCGGTTGATCCTAATCTTACCGCCAATGATCGTAAGAAAACCAGGTTTTAAAGAAACGATTCGGATTGTAAAAACGATAGCAAGTCAGTTGGGAGCTAGCTTGCTCTGTCTAGTGATAAAGGGAGACCAAAATTATTATAAAAAAATAATTGAGGAAGAAAAGCCTAAGTTGAGTTTTACGTTGGAAACAATTGAAAAATGGTCAGATCTTCAGGAAAATTATTTTCACCGCTTTAAAGATGATGATTTGCTAGTTGTTATTACCGCACGCCGTGGTACTATTGCTTGGCATCCGTATTTAGAAAAGCTACCGAGAGAAATTGCAACTGTTACAAATGAAAGTTTTATTTTTATCTATCCAGAAGAAGAAGAAAATATTGATTTGCGAGGAGCAAGAGGTACGACATTGCCCACAACAGTTCTTCCAGATAGAGAATATGAGTAATACACAAAGGCAAAACTAAATCATGAGGTGATACTAATGGATTTAGAGATCATTTGTCCTAGTTGCAATAAAAAAGAGGTTATTGAGCAAGTTTTAACTGCACAATCAAATCAAAATGTCATTTATGAATGTCCACATTGTCATTATTTAAAGCGAAATATAGAAACAAGAAAAGGATAAGTCTACTATGACTTATCCTTTTTGCATAATAAGTGAGGTAATTTAAAAAACAATTCTTTGCTAAATTTAAGGTCCATGCTATAATTATTAGGACCAAGTACTAATAACAACTATTACATTTAAATAAAGGAGGATTTTTTGATGAAAATATCGTTAGAAAATCGCACGTTTGTTGTCATGGGTGTCGCTAATAAGCGTAGTATTGCCTGGGGAATTGCCCAGTCTCTATCAAAAGCTGGAGCTAGGTTAATATTTACATATGCAGGAGAAAGACTGGAAAAAAATGTGAGAGATTTAGCGAATACATTAGATCGAGACGACTTTTTAATTCTTCCTTGTGATATTTCAAGTGATGAAGAAATTTCAAAAACATTTAATTTAATTAAGGAAGAAGTTGGCGTCATTCATGGGATTGCTCATTGTATCGCATTTGCAAACAAGGATGAGTTAGAAGGCGAATATTTAACTACGACTCGTGAGGGCTTTTTACTAGCGCAAAACATTAGTGCGTACTCGTTAACTGCAGTTGTAAAAGAAGCTAGAGGGTTAATGACCGAGGGGGGAAGTATAGTTACATTAACCTACTTAGGCGGAGAGCGAGTTGTAAAACATTATAATGTCATGGGTGTGGCAAAGGCTGCTTTAGACGCTAGCGTTAAATATTTAGCTAACGATCTTGGGCAAGAAGGAATTCGCGTTAATGCGATATCAGCAGGACCAATTCGCACATTAGCGGCAAAAGGAATATCAGACTTTAACGAAGTTATGAAAGAATTTGAAACAAATGCACCACTTCGAAGAGCTGTAACTCAAGAAGAGGTTGGTGATACGGCGCTCTTTTTAATGAGTGACATGTCAAGAGGAATTACTGGCGAGTTACTACACGTTGATGGCGGCTATAACATTATTGGTTTAATGAAAAACTAAAGACGAAGGGTGGTGACATATTTATGTCGCCACCTTTTTTTATGCCTTAGAAGATGTCTGAATTTACTTTGACGAACCTCTAAAATTCGTAGAGTTTTACGGCGAAGAGAAGGGAGAACTAGCGAGTTTACATAGGTGTTTTTTGTTTAAAAAAATTTCCACTAACCAAAATAATGCTTTACTCATATGTATACTAATATGATAGATACAGTCATGACTACAAAATATAAAATAGTGAAGGTGGGTATCATCTTGATCACCATTTCAACTTTTGAATTTATCTTGCTTTGTTTGGCTACGTTTCGTTTCACTAGGTTAATAGTCTTTGACTCCATTACCATTTTTTTAAGAAAACCATTTCATGAAATGATCGAAGAAACTGATGAAGAAGGCCAGGTTGCAACATATTTGCACATAAAAGGTGATGGCTTAAAGTATTGGATTGGCGAACTGTTAAGCTGTTATTGGTGTGTTGGAGTTTGGGTTTCAATTTTTATAGTTATATTGTACTTAAATTTTCCTTCTATAGTGGGGGGAGTAGTGCTCATTTTTGCGATAGCCGGTGTAGCCTCAATTATTGAGATGATTGTTAGTAGATTAGTTGATTGAAAGAAAAAAGGTCACTTTATTACGTGACCCTTTGTTACATAAAGCCTGATTTTTTACTAGCCATAGTCCGAAATATGAAAGACTTTGAGTTTTGTTTTTGTGCAACGGTTTTTATCCAATTATTTTTAATGTTCTTATTTGTGATTGGATTGTACAAATCGCCATGGGTGTTCATTAGTTGATTAATAATCTGGTGGTGATTTTTAACGGCGGTATCGATCATACTCTTTCCATGTTTTCGATAATGAAATAAAGGTTCTTCAATTGAAAAGCCATGCCAGCCATTCTTTGCTAAGTTGATCCAAAATTCCCAGTCTTCATATCCATAAATATAATTTTCGTTATAGCCCCCAACTTGCTCCCATGCTTTTTTTCTAAACAATGATGTAGGAGAAACGATATTACGATAAAGCAACGTGTAAAAATTATACTTTGGCGGAATATAAATATCGTTAACATCTCCGAAAAAACGCGTCCCCATTGATACAAAACCAATCTCGGCATTATTTTCTAATATCTTCACTGTTTTTTCAACCGTTTCTGGGTCTATCACGTCATCAGCATCTAAAGGTAGAATATACTTTGCAGCTGAAGCTTTAACGGCCGTGTTTCGAGTGGCAGATATTCCTTTATTCTCTTTGTGATGAATAATTTTTATTGAAAGTTGACTTAATTGCTCGAGTTTCTCTAATGTGAATAGGTCAGTTGACGCGTCATTAACAACGATGACTTCAATGTTTTGATAGGTTTGATTCAATGCCGAGTTGACCGCTTCCTCAAGGTAAAGACCATAGTTATAACATGGTATTATGATACTAACTAGCGGATTTTGGGTATTTTCCATCTACTCGACCTCCAAAATGATGCGTCATTCGTATTATCATATGAAGGAAGTTAGAAGTAGTGACATACCCAAGAGAATTGATTAATTTATAGTGTTATCGAAATGCTATTTAAAGATTTTGTACCAGAGGTTAACTGTTCAAAGTAACAATAGCCTTCAACAATTATTTGCTTTATTGAATTTAAGTTAGTAAAGGTAATGTCAAATCCTGAAAATATTAGCTTTTCTCCAGGTTTTATTTCTTTTGTTTGTTTTGGTTTCAGCCAAAGCTCCCCTTGGTTAGTCCACTTTACTCGCCAATCCTGATGAAGATATGACCATTCTTCAAATGAGTCTATTAGTTTATCACCGGCACCGCCAACTTCACCGATTTTTCCACCGATTAAAGTTAGTTTAGGTTCGTTAGCTTTTAAGCAAATAATTGGCGTAGATAAGGTTACAGTTCCGGTATTTTTCAAAATAAAGCTTCCATAGATAAGCGGGGTACCTTCCTTATCTTGAATGAGTGAGTAATTGAAATAAGCAGTAACATTAATTATATTTTCTATTTGTTTTTCTTTCACGGGTTCGTTATCTAGAGCTTTGGATTGTAGTGCTTGTGATAATAGAAGTTCATATTTTTCGCTAAGAAATTTATACTTGGCGGCTTCAGATTGATAATAAATAATTTTTTGCCTTAGCTCAGCTGAATTGAAGGATTTCCTTTTATTTGTTTCCAATCTTTCTCAACTCCCCTTAGAATTTCCTTTTACATTGATAGAGTATAAACAAAGGACTAGTGGCTAGCGCTTTCGTGATTACTAGCTATCTCTCTTATGTTATTGTTTTGAATTATTAAGAGTTTTCTTTGCAAAGAAGCTCAGTATAGAACTTGGAGAATGCATTTGCTTTTTAATATGTATGCACAATAGCTTGTCTGTATTTAAAAGAGCTAATGAAAACAAAAAAGTAAGCTAGATTTGGCAGATCTAGCTTACTTAATTGTTCAATGCTTTAGCATTTGTGTTCTGGTGGAAAAATCTCTGGGCATTGTGGTGGGAATGTGATATCAGGACAAACAGAAATTGGTGCAATAATTTCTTCTCTTGGCTTGCAAATACGTCCTTCAACCTCCACTTTAACCTCAGCTTCAACTTGAACAGATTGGCAAAGAAGTAACGTTAGAGCTAGTTGCTCAAACTCTCCATCTTCACAAGATAATGTTCCTTCACATTCGAAGTAATAAACATGAGCGTTGATTTCAGTACCTTCTGGAGCGCAAAGTAGATACTTATCGATGATGCAGAAAGAAATTGGTTGAGAAGTTAGAGTGCCAAGCACTTTACCACAATCAATTCCAATTACTTGAACAACAAAATATCCAGTCGTTTTTAAACGAACTAACTGTAATGTTGTGTCAAGTTCTTCTACAAAAACATCTTGACGTTCGCCAACTTGAGCCACTTTGATATCGTCAACATCAATTTTTTCACCGGCTGCATTAGTTGGGAAGCATTTTACTTCGAGAGTTGCATCTGGACCAAAGAATTGACATGGATCAATACCAGGGTATTTATTATTGTCTTTATCACAGTGACCTTTTGAAAATCCTAACTTCGCTAATCCCTCTGCTCCCTCGAAGCAAAAGTCTTTGTGAATTTCTCTTGTTACCCAGTCATACACTTTATCAACGCGAATACATAGTCTTTCTCTTTCCTTAGACATATACGTTTGACTCCTTTCAAAAATAGGTATTAACACTTGACTAATTCATACTATGTATTTTATATAGATGTGTGCGGATGTTAAGAAATAAAAATCGTTTTTTCAGAATTTAAATACAAAAATGGGCTGACGTTACATATATATGATATAAGCGGAACAAATTTGGTGAAAGGAGACGTGACAAATGTCCATTGATGGGGGTACAAAGGCAACTCGCAAACTTGATCATGTTCAACTAACACAAAAAATTATTCATTTAAAAGCAGAACTTTCTAGGTATAAACAAATCGTCGCTCAGTATCAAAATAATTATCATTATAGTCAGTTAGATGATTTAAATAATGAAATTAAATATTTAAAGGATATTATAAAACAGAAAGAAGAGGAAACATCATTATTGAAGAGAGCGAACATGGATATGGAAGAGAAAATGAGCATAATAATTGATGAAAAATCTAAATTCAGTATCACTAAAACAGAGTTAATAGAACAACTTAATTTAATGAAATCAGAAAATAATCGCCTTAAAGAAGAACATGAACTTGTCGTCCTAGAGAATACAAGTCTTCATAAAACATTAGAGCATCAAGAAGAGGAAGTTAAGAAGCTACGTGAAGCATTAGATTTAGCAGAAAGAGACCAAAGTCTCTTTAAACCGAAAAAAGAGACGTCTCAATCAAGTAAGGAAACCGACCCGTCTGAATCATGGTTTCTCCGTACGATAAAACAAAATAAAGGTGATGAGTAGTGAAACAGACAGTGAGATACGCCTAATGACGCATCTCACTGTTTTCTTATTTTAATCATTTTATCCGTCTTTTTCCGCAAGAACCGCAGCCGTTAGCTACCTTCTTAGATTTATATCCTGAAGAGACAACATGGACTTGAGAGTTATTAGTAACAGGTTTTTTGTTAGTTGGACCTATAGGAGTTACCTTTCTTTTTTTAGCCATTTTTCTTCACCTCTTAACTTGGACTTCTACTAATTAGAGTATGGACGAAATCTAAAAATGTGTTCAACATAAACCTAAAATTACAACTTTTTCTTTTACCTAAAAACGAAAAAGGACATATGCCCACACAAAGTTTAAATAAAGGCATAGGGTAATGTAGGCGCTGGTTTCTACTGATGTGAAATCAACTAACTTAATCATGATGTTACTAGGAGGGACACAATGAAGAAGAAAAGAGTAACAAAAGTTGAAAAAGTGAAACAACAAGAAGTACCTACTGATGAGGTTACTGCCCAAAAAACACCTCAAAAAGTAAATCCGTTTCAAGCTTGGGATAACCTTATGTTTATGAGAAGACCGCATCCCCAAGAAAATTCTAAGGAACATTCCTCTTCAAAAGAAGATAAATAAAGAGAAAATTAAAAAGAG
Source organism: Anaerobacillus sp. (assembly GCF_046314235.1). Classification (NCBI taxonomy): domain Bacteria; kingdom Bacillati; phylum Bacillota; class Bacilli; order Caryophanales; family Bacillaceae; genus Anaerobacillus; species Anaerobacillus sp. The sequence continues at coordinate 9,767 of NZ_JBKBWN010000023.1, read as the reverse complement.
GCCCTCCAAAGAGTGGGCCAACTCGTACTATAAATAGACCGCGTATAAACGTCCACTTCTATTTATAGTTTCACTTTGAGTTGAGCCGACACTTATGGGGGAGCCTACTCTTTACAATTTAATCGTGTTCATTTCCCTGATAAAACGAGAAGGGTTGGCCTTTTTGCCGCGCCTTTTTTGTGGAATTGAGAGGTACAAGCTATCCATTGCCCGTGTGACAGCAACGTACATCAATCTCCGTTCCTCTTCTAGTGGCGCTAAATTCCCTTCTCGAAACGCTTCTAATGAGTAGTCGTGAGGGAAGCCGCCCTCTACCACACTTAGAATGTAAACAGTTTTAAACTCAAGCCCTTTCGCACGGTGAACAGTCATTAATTGAATAGCATTTTCAGTCTCTCTCTGACCTCGATATTCCTTCGCTTTTTCAATCATATGATCAACGTGTTGAAGAAAATCACTAATCCGATCATGGCTAGCTGCCGCGACTTTTAAATCACGCAAATCATCGGAACCTTTATCAATGACATTCCCTTCATTGCCATGCTTTTTTATATAGTCGTTTAAAAACATTTATTTTTCAATCCAATCAAGTGCTTCTTTTGGTGAAAATTTGCGAAGTTGTTGAAAAAGTGGAATTAGCTTCTTGAGCTTTTTTTGCTGAAATGGTTGAATGTCAGATAGCTTTGTTAACGCCTCTAATAAGGAACAGTCATGTAAAATTGAAAATGCTTTAATATCCCTTATACTAGATTGTTTAATAAACAAGGCTCCTAGCAATTCTTTAATGGCTTCTTGATCGTCAGGGTGATAAGCCAATTTTAAATATGCTAAAGCTTTTCGAACAGTTCGTCTTAAGTAAAAGGATTCACCTTCATGCTCTATGTTGAACGGGAGGCTAGAGGCGACGAGCCGTTCAAATATCGCACGTGCACTAGAGTTTGTCCGAAATAAAATCGCAATATCTCTAGGTTTTGCGCCACTAACAATTTTCTCTTTTATATCAGTGACGATCATCGTAGCCTCTTCTTCTTCGTCATATGGATAAAATTGAACAGGGCGTTTTTCACTTTCTTTTACAGCATAGATAGCCTTTTCTTTTCTCGTTTTATTTTGAGAGATTACGTTTTTTCCGGTTGAGACAATGGCATGATTAGAACGATAATTACAGCTTAGTGTCACGATTTTTGTGTTCGGAAAATCTTCTTGAAAATTCAAAATATAGGAAGGATCACTTCCTCTGAAACTATAAATAGATTGGTCGTCATCGCCAACAACACATAAATTTTTAGACTGTTTAGCTAACATTGAAATAATCTTATATTGAACTTTATTTATGTCTTGGAATTCATCAACTAGAATGTACGAAAATCGCTCTTGATACTTTTCAAGCAACCCGTCATTTTCTCCTAATAGTTGATAGCAACCGAGTAACATATCATCAAAGTCAAACTGCTGTGTCTGATTTTTCGTTTGCTCATAATGCTCATATAACTGTTTAACTTGTTGTTCCCACTCAGTTTCGGCTTTTATATGTGAAGGCAATAATAAATGGTTTTTCCAAAAACTTATTTGCGAGAGTGCTTGATCAAAGGCAAATTCCTTTTCATCAAGACCAAGTTGTTTTGATACTCCTTTAATGATTTGTTCACGTTGCCAGTCCCATTTCATTAGTTTGTCAGATTGCCAGAGGGAAGGTTGATGATGCATGAGCATTTTGAAAAAAATACTATGAAACGTTCCAACTACAAGGGCGTTCAGATTTTTAGTAGAAATCCCTTTCATTTGACTCATCCGGGTTTTCATTTCCTTAGCAGCCTTAGCAGTAAACGTCACAAGAAGGAGGCGATTAGCTGCAATTTCTTTTTCGGTTAACATATAGGCTGTTCGCGTAGTTAGTACTCTCGTTTTTCCACTGCCTGCTCCTGCCAAAACGAGTAATGGACCTTCAGTAGTTGACACAGCTTCCCATTGGCTTTCATCTAACTGGTAATCTGGATGGCTTTTATTTAAAGTAGTTAGCCGTTTAAAAGGAGGTATACTTTTCACTTCACTTGGATCCTGCCAACAATCAATCATGACTGGTGATTTTTGTAGTGTCGCAACATTTCCATTTATTTCTCGCTTCGATGGCAGCGTGAAGCTACCGATCGTTTTTTGTTCATTTTTTTCGGTGGTCTTTTCTAACTCTGCGATTGTCTCTTGGCAATTAAATGTTTGTGGTGGATGTAAGAAAATTGGTGGAAGATAAATACTTATTTTAAGTTTTACACTTTGACGACAGCATGGACATGAAAGCTCGTCTCTCATGCTAGCGAGAAAGTATTTTTGTAGTTCTGAACGTTCTATTTTCATTAAATTTATTAATTTTTCTTTATATAAGGCGACTCGCATAAAAAAACCTCCACTAACATAAAACTACTGAATAACAACTATAGCAAAAAAGGAGGAAACATGTAAGAGAATATAGCATAAAATATATTAGATGTTTTTTTATTTTTTTAGTTTTACTAGTTTCATAACTGAATTATTGGGGTATATAGGAAATATAGAAATGATTAATTGCAAAGTTAATTTTGGAGGTGAATGATTTGGGGTATATTCCACCTATTCGAGATGAACAAGCTATTCAATATGGGAATCGTTTCATTCATAGTTACCATGGAATTGTACCAATATCGCCAGTAATGAAAAGTGACTTTCATTCAGTTCTAGCAGATAAGCAAAAGCCTACTAAATTTCGTAACCATAATCAAAAAGGAAAAAACAATAAAACAGCAACCAAAAATCATAATATACTTCGTGAGATGACAGGAAAAGGTCATTATATTGATGAAGTTGTTTAGAGGGGCGATTAGCCCCTCTTTTTTTAGGAAGTATAATTGTTCATCATTTTTCTATTCGAGTTTATAGAAATAATCTCAGCTATATCACTAGCAGCATTAGGTTGTTTTAATTTCTTGGCATTTTCTGTCATTAAGCTATGATAATGCTTATTAAAAATAATTCGCTCTAATAAAACGGGAATTTCCTCAACAACCTCTGCTTTGATTGCTGCACCGTAGTTCATTAGAAATTGGCTGTTTTGTTCCTCTTGTCCTGGTAAAGGTTGAAAAATAACAATAGGTGTTTCGCAGACTAGTGCTTCTGACATCGTAACGCCACCAGCTTTTGATAAAATAACATCACTAGCCTTCAAATATTCCATAAATAAATTAGTAAAGCCTAAGACACGAAGCGAGTGTTTGGTTTTGTATCGCTGAATTTTCGCTCTTGCTCTTTTATTTTCACCTGTTGCACAGATAATTTGGAGCTTTTCTCCAAATGCTTCTAAACCTGCTAATATTTTCGTGAATTTAGCAAGGCCAACACCGCCACCAGCAACTAATACAGTTTTCATATTCTCATCCAAATGTAACTTTCTTCGTAATTGCTGTTTCGAATACTCATGTACCGTTTCTCTTTGAGTAGGAATCCCAGTCGGATAAAAAAGCTTTGTATCAACTTTATACATATTTGCATAATACCTTAAATGTTCAGAGGCAACAAAATAACCAGAAACCTCACGATGAACCGACATTGGATGAATCGCAAAGTCGGTAAGTAATGCGTAAAGTTTAATCGGTATATTTTTTTTTCGGATAACATTCGCAAGCATCGTAGTGGCAATTGGGTGTGTCGTAATGATCGTCGCTGCTTTTTTATCTTGCAATGTTCGATGAAGCTTGCTTGTTAAAAATGCATTAAACTGTTTTAAAAATATTGAGTTCGGATTTTCTTCAGAATATTGGTATAGCTTTCCCCAAACACTAGGGCGAAATCGAAGTAGCTGTAAATAACTATCTAATATTACTTTGTGAAAAAATTTGTTTATTGTATCGAACATATCGACAATCTCAATTTCAAAGCCTTTTTGCTTTAAATGACTAAGTAGTACTTTTGAAACTTGATTATGACCATTTCCAAACGAGACTGAGAAAATAATGATTTTCCTTTGATTCATGGTAAATAAAGCCCCTTTCATAAAGAGGATCATTAAGCAAAACGTATCATGATGTTAATTTTATTATTTCGGATAACCAGAAATTCATGCACATTAGTTTATTTATTAAGTCTATTGAAGCTAAAAAGCGACAAGCAATGAATGATCCTCTTTGTTTAGGACTTCTTCATTAGCTTGTCGCTATTTTTCTAGTTATTCTTTAGTTTTTTCATCGTTACGTGGGGGATTCCTGCATCAAGAAATTCTTCTGAGCAAACTTCATAACCAAGTTTGCTATAAAATTGTACTGCTTGTAATTGAGCATTTAGCTTAAAGGAATACATTCCCCGCTTCTTAGCTTCATTCTCGACAGCATTCATAAGAAGCTTGCCTATTCCTTTGGAGCGGTATCCTTTGTCAATGCAGATGCGTTCCACTTTACCAAAGTCCTCTAGCTGGCGAAGACGACCAGCTCCGATGGGAGTCGTGCCGTCATAAACAACGAAATGAGTAGCTAATTCTTCATATTGATCAATTTCTTCCTCAGGAGGCACTTGTTGTTCATCGACAAATACTTTGAGTCTTACTGAATAAGCATCTTTTTTCTGTTTTTCATTGGTAACTAATACTACATTCATGTTTATTAGTAGTCCTTTCCTAATAGAAACGTTTCATATACTGTCCAAGAGCCATTGTCTAGTTGATATAAGAGTTGGATACGGTCGCATACTTCTTCATGATTAATCGTTTTCATACGCAGTCTTCCTAGTACATCATGAAATTCATCATCGTCTAAATCTTGACCAACGGTAATATGTGGAACAAATTGATGTTTCAATTCTTGTTCAAAAAAACCACTATTTAACTTTTTTTGGAGAGTAAGGAGCTCTTCATTTTCTTGAATGCCCATATAGATTGTATTACTAACGGGGTTAAACGAGCTATACTTGTAGACGTTTATTGAGAATGGCTTTATTTCTTTGGTAATTTTTTTAATTTCATTTGCTAACGCATTAACATCTGTTGCTTCAAACGCTTCTTTTAAAGTAATGTGTGGTGGAATTTGCGCATAGTGAGAATCGTAGCGTGCTCTTAATGAATTGGCGATATCCTGTAAAGTTTTTGATGGAAAAATGGCTATTCCGTATTTCATAATAGTTCCCTCCTAAAGTTTAATATGCTTTTAAGATAAATTAATGCAATGTATATGAATACTACTTCAGCATCCAAATGAGTGCCTTTTTAAGATTTTCTTGCCAGTAAGTCCAAGTATGGTCTCCATTAAATTCGTCATAATAGACGTCAATTCCTTTTTCTTTAGCCAAGTGATTAAATGCTCGATTTTGTGTTAAAAAGTCTTTTGTCACTCCGTTTGTTGTCATAACATTCGTCTCTTGGTCACCAATGGAATGGAAGAGGCGCAGTAGCTCAGGTTGGTTACATGAGCTTAAGTAAGCCATTGTCTGTGGATGAATGTACGGTGATTGCGCGATAACTTGGCCGAAGGTAAAAGGGTATTCGCTCGCTGCGTGTAAACAAACTGTTGCGGCTAGAGAATCACCTAATAATGTTCGTCCACTTGCTAGCTCGAATGTATGATACTTATTTTCTAGGTGGGGAATAAGCTCCTCAGCTAAGAAACGGATAAACTCACGGTTTTTTGAACCATTTGGATGATATTTTTGATTGCGGTCCTCGATTGATAGAGGTGAAATCATGATGACCAGACAATTATTAATCTGTTTGTTGCCTAAAAGCTCACTTGTAACAGAAATGAGTTTTCCCTTTTGTAGATAATCATCTCCATCTAAAGCAATAAGTAACTGGTAAGTATAAAGTGGAGAAAAGTTATCTGGTAAGAACGTTTTTATCAAAATTCTTTCTTGTAAAAATCGACTATCTATGAAATCATCAATAATTTTTCCATTTAAAGTCACCCCAGAACCTCCTTTTTGTTAGCGCTTCCTTATGTAGCTATGCTTATAATATACCATTTTTCGTTTAGTAAAACGAAGCTTTAAACTTCAGATGCAAAAAATGTAGAATTTACGGATTTATGGTATGATGAAGGGGAGCTTCTGAAACGAACAAGGAGGGTAAATAGATGAAATATGCAGAACCTGTACATTGTCACATCGTGGAGAAGGCAGCAAGAGATTTACTTAAAGAACGTGGTGTAGAAATTATCGACATTGCTGAAATCGTTCATAAAATGCAAGTTCAATATACTGATACATTAACACTTGAGGAGTGTATTGAAAGTGTTGATAGAGTATTAGAAAAACGAGAAATACAGCATGCTATTTTAGTAGGTGTAGAGTTAGATAAATTAGCAGAGCAAGGAAGATTGTCGGAGCCGTTACAATCGATAGTCGCTATGGATGAGGGGCTCTTTGGTGTCGATGAAACAATTGCCCTTGGTAGCGTATTTGGTTATGGGAGTATAGCTGTAACGACATTTGGATTTTTAGATAAAGAAAAGACCGGGATTATCAAAGAATTAGATACAAAAGGCAATCAAATTAATACATTTCTAGATGATCTTATTTGCAGTATCGCTGCTAATGCTTCTAGCCGCCTAGCCCATCGAATTCGTGATCGGCAAGAGAAACTAAGGGAAGAAGAGATTATCAGACGTGATATTGAAGAGCGTATAGGATAATGAATGTAGTTTAATTATTTTTTCTTGGAAGTGGCTTTTTTCAGTCACTTCTTTTTTATTGTTTTAAAAAAATTTTTTGGTAATAATATGATTATCTTTTTTTGGGGAGAGATAAGCAAATGAAAACAACACGTTGGGTATACTGGAAGGATATTTTCCATTCGAAATTTCAAGCAAGTTGCTTAAAAGCAAAAATAGAGGAGAATTGGCGTGGAGGTTATGAACTGCCGCCTTGGGTGGAAATCAAAAAACTAGCCGAAGAAAAATATGTTGTTCGGTATACATACGACGAATAGGGTTTTAATAACCTATTATGTGTAGCAAAGAACGCCTGGAGAAATAATATTCTCTAGGCGTTCTTTTATGGTTTTTTAGTAGTTATTAATCCCGCTGCAAAAAACAATAAATAGTACATGATCCGATCAGTAGCAGCTAAGATTGGAACAGCATTTTCCTTAAATTTTCACAATCCCTTTAGTCCGCTAAAGGTTAGCAAAATGTTAGCAAATGCCCATTTTCAGCCGAAAAATATGGGGCGTGGTAAAAAACACCATAAAGAAAAACCCTTGTGTATCAAGGGTTTTAAGAGTTTTATGTATGGTGACCCGTATTGGATTTGAACCAACGACCCCTTGCCTGTCAAGCAAGTGCTCTCCCACTGAGCTAACGAGTCATGCGAATAAAAATATTATATACTTTTCCACGGGTTAATGTCAATATAATTATAAAAATATGAATGACAAAGAGAATACCTGAGTAAATATACTTCTCATGTAAGGGATCTCACTAATTAATGGAAATAAGGATGCTTCAGGAAGATTTTACGGAGAGGAATGGAAATAAGCCCCACTCATTTTTGAGACGATTAGAGCTATTATTTATCGACCAGTAATTAATTTCTTTCTATGTGATAGGATGTACCTTATCAATAGGAACGGTAAACTGAATGTAAAAGGGTGAACCACTCTAAGTGAAATTATTATCTTAGAGTGGTTCATCCTTTACAACGGTTACCAATGGTTTTCTCAAAATCTTGGTACAGCTTCTAGAAGAATGTAAGAAGTAGTAGTGTAAAAACGATTCAACCATCATGAAAACCATTTTATATGGTGGAGTAGGCACTGGCAAAACCCTATTTGGCAATTTGGCGAATGGAATGATGTTTTTGGGGATCCAATCCTCACAGAAGCTGTTATTAATAGGTTAATCAACCACTCTCATTTACTGGTTTTCACAGGAGGCAGCTTTAGTTACAAGCAATCATTACTACATTAATAATTAAGGAGGCAGGTCGCCTGCATTTTTAGTTGCCATTTGATACATTTTTAAATTGCCAAATACACGAAGTGAGCAGTAAATGAGGTTTTTGTGCTGAAACGAATGAAAGCCATTGAACGACTTTCATACCTCAAACCCCATAATATATATAATTGCAAACTAAGCCTGTCGTACAAGGGCTTTGCCGTAGTCGGTTACTCTCTCACCAACAATGCATTTATATACATTGACAATTCACAACTCATGTTTATTTGAGAGATAATAGGCATATTCTAATGGTCTACTAAAAATTATTTTATTGTCTTTAAAACTCTTAAGGTCTTTGTATATTTTTTTTTGAGGCTTCCCGTTAAGTTCTATAATCCATAGCTTTCCTTTTTCGTTTAATACAAATCCACACTCAATTCACCCAAAGAACCCATATAGATTTCTGTTTCTTGTGCGGCCTTAATACTTACCTCATTTAAAGAGTGGAGAATTTCATTTGCTTTTTGTGGTGAAAGGAATTGTGGGAGAATGTCTGCAACATCATGAATGGCTTCATATATACTCGTGTTAAAGTATTGTTCATAAGCCACTCTACATATTATAGCCGAAACCCTCCATTCTCCAACTATATCTTTTTGAACAAGAACTCGGATATCAAAATACTGATCTTCTAGTCGATTTATACGTAACCCTTGCTGAATAATGTGTTTTCTTCGTCCGAGAAGTTCATCCAATTTTTCCTGAATGCTCTCATTTTTTCTGCAAATATATCTTGGAGCAAAGCTGTCTAAAGAGATGTTAATTTCACCATTATCCATTCGTTCAACTCGATGTACAGACTTTCCCTTAAATCCATAAGTAGGCTTAATGTACACTAGTTTATATTTATCTAAAAGAGCGGATATATTCGACTTATTATATAAAAATGTGTCTGGCAAAAAGGCATTAAGATCTGAGTTTTTTAATATATTATAGACTTTCCATTTATTAAAAAAATTGATAGTGTTAAAACATTTATTCCTACCGATTACCTGCTCTAGGCGTTGAATGGTTATGTTTTTTTTGTTATAGCATCGGTTATAAACGACATCAGGAAAAGGGAACGACCTTTGTTTCCAGATACCCTCTTTGAGGTTAAGCCCTAAAATAAGTCGCTTGTTCCAAAGAATATCTGCCGGAGTAAAGGCGAAAAGATTCAGCTTTTGAGCATGGTAACTTTGATAAAGCTTTAAAATTCTTTTTCTGCTGCTTCTTTTAGTTACTGAAATACCAATTAATGGAGAAATTTCCAATTTTACCACTCCTAGCTCTCAATTCCTAATATTTATCTATATGCTGCAGCAAAAATAATTGATGAGACAATCGCATAGTAGGTCAGAAATTCAGCGAATATATTGGACATTTGCCTTTTTAAAGTTAAATAGATAGTTGCCGTCCCTGGATATTTATATTTGAATATGATGAATTACATTTAATATAAGGAGTTGAAAACTATGGGAAAAAGGAAATGTCCTCCAGGCCCACCGGGACCAGAAGGACCAGAAGGACCACCGGGACCTCCAGGTGAAGAAGGACCTCCAGGACCACCGGGAGAGCAAGGTGAACCGGGACCTCAAGGTGAACAAGGACCTCCAGGACCACAGGGAGAGCAAGGTGAAGCGGGCCCTCAAGGAGAAGAAGGACCTCCAGGACCACAGGGAGAGCAAGGTGAACCAGGGCCACAAGGAGAAGAAGGACCTCCAGGCCCACAGGGAGAGCAAGGTGAACCAGGGCCACAAGGAGAAGAAGGACCTCCAGGACCGCAGGGAGAGCAAGGTGAAGCGGGCCCTCAAGGTGACGAAGGACCTCCAGGACCGCAGG
>NZ_JBKBWN010000022.1:0-47444 GCF_046314235.1 Anaerobacillus sp. | reverse complement strand
ACTAAAATCGCCCAACCAACTGCCTCTACTTTTTTTGCGGCTTCTGAAAAATGCTCTTTAAATTTAGCAAAACTGCCAAAATCAAGATTAATTTGTTCGGCCAGTGCTCCTTTAGGCTCACCGCCCCCCTTTGGACTCATAACATTCCAAAAAATCGTGTGTAAATAATGACCAGCACCATGAAAAGCCGCTTCGCGTTCCCAATGCTTAATTAAATTGAAATCCCCACTTTGTCTGGCCTTCTCCATCTCGGTTTCCGCTTTATTTAAGCCATCCACATAGGTTTTATGATGTTGTGCATGGTGCAATCTCATAATTTCTTCATCAATATAGGGTAAAAGTGCATTATACGCGTATGGGAGTGGTGGTAGCCGATGTCCCCCTATAGGTATTCTAGTAACTTCCGCTTCCTTCCTTTGTTCTACACCACTGTATACTTCTCTGTTTACAAATTTTTCATCACCTAAAACATGTTGACCATGATTTAGTTCCATGTAAACTTGGTTCGCTTTTTGCGCTAAATTGCTAAGCTCCTCACTAGATATAAACGAAGTTCTTCTTTGTATGTTAGATAAGCCTCTTTCCAGATCTAAAAATTTTGCTTGCAGATTGCCATCGACTAAATCTGTACCTACACTTTTTTGTAATTCTCTTGACCAACTTAGTAAACGATCAACGTAGTGCATTTGCTCATTTCGTTCCATATTAGCCTCCCAATGAATAAAATAACGGAATTCACCTAGGTTTACTATATGCCTAGTACTGATTTTTGTGCTTAGGATTAGTAGGCAAAAAAGAATGCTTAACATGAATGATTTAAAATGAACATACAATTAAAATTAGGTTACTATTTAACTAAAAGGAGATGAAGACATGAAGAGTTATATCGAAATTTCTTTGTTTGAACATCAGTTTTGGCTTCAAGTATTGGGGGATCATGGGAGATTTATTCGTGATGCACTCTCTCCTGACGAAATTGATGAAGTTAAAAAAGCAAAGACATTCATTTCCATTTTTGACCAACTGTTAGCCCAAACCACTCCTAAAATCACCACATCTAACTTAGATACACTAAATAAACAAGCATATGAATATGCTAATAGAATAAAGGATTTTAAACTAGACCTTATTAAGCTGCACTTAATTGGAGATATATCTATCAATTTACCACCAACTTTTTTAAACCATATGGTAAATGAAGTAGAGGAATACTTACGAATACTCCCTTACTTAATCAAAGGAGAAAACCCACCTTTATGTCATCCACTTCACCATCACCTTGTATGGCTACTTGATGCAGCAGGTCATTCTGATGCAATTACCGGTTCTTTAGACTTAGTGGAAAAACAGCTGCGACAAAAAGGCGAAGATTTCACAAAGAAGTTTGAGTATTTTTATATAAAAGCAGTAGAACTCGCTGGCTATTTAAGAACAAACCTGGAATCGTTCCCCGCCCTTGCCCGATTTAACAATCAAGTTGAATTAGAAATTGCTATTTTTAAAGTTTTCTTAAATGAGTTACAGGAGCTCGAAATTGCTAACGCTTCGTTGAGTACACTTTCTCCTTTAATGGCTGACCATATGGCTAGGGAAGAATGCTACTATTTAACGAAATTAGCGGAAAGTGCAAAGGAAGTCAAAAAGCCCGAATGCGATCCGACAAAACCGCGTACCGAATAGAAATAAACGAAGAGAAGAGGATGACGAAACACTCTATCATCCTCTTCTCTTCGTTTATTTTGTTTGAATAACTTTCGTTTGATAATCTGTTTCGTAATATTCAAGTTCTTCTCGAACTGTTTGGAATGGTCCTTCAATGCTAGCAACCAAATTTCTTAATGACTGTGGTACGTCATATGCAAATTTTATCGCATTTTTACCTGTATAAGCTGCACGACTGTCTTCATACCAATTTTCAATTCTTGGATTGAAGAATTCTTCTACACAATTATGGTAAATCCAAAACAACGTTTTTTCTGCAGCTGCCTTACGAAATGTATTTCCATTTAAAATAACTTCACAGGAGTTTTTCCCCTCATCACAAAATACATTTATTCTTCTTAGTGAAACGAGTAAGTCTCCATAGTAGCCTGCTCTTTCTTCCACTTTTTCTGCTTTCAGATTAGTAACAGTAGCTTCATTCAAAAACTCACTAACAATATTGCTAATCTTACTGAGCTGCTCAAGCGTTAATGTAATTTGTCCTTTTACAAGGCTATCACCCATAATGATCCTCCTAGATTTTTTCATTTTGAAGAAAACTTAATACACTATCTATTTATTACTTATGATTGTTTACCCTATTATACGATAAAAAAGGTGCAAGCTGTGAACCTTTTTGTGAAATTATCTAACTTTTCTTATAACTAATTATCACCGTTTTGAATGAGTTCTTCTTGAAAACGTTCAAAAAATAGATCTGCTTCCTCTATCTCTAATTTCTTTTCTGGAAGTGGTGGAAGCTCTTGTAAGGATTTTAAACCGAAGTGATCTAAAAACGCTTTTGTTGTTCCATAAATAATTGCTCTTCCGGTACCTTCTGCCCTGCCAACTTCCTTAATTAAAAGTTTCGCAATTAATGTTTGTAATGGTCTTTCTGATTTAACTCCTCTAATTTCTTCTATTTCCGCCCTGGTAATTGGTTGTTTATATGCAATGATGGCTAATGTTTCTAGTGCAGCTTGAGAAAGTGTTGCTGAACTTGGTGAATTAATTAGACGCTTAAAATAAATAGCATGCTCTTGTTTTGTAGTAAATTGATAAAGCCCCGCAAGTTGAGTGATTTGCATTCCCCTTACACCATTTTGGTACTCTTCAATAAGCTCATTAAGTATATCTTTCACAAAAATCAGCTCAATTTGTAGTACTTCAGCAATTTGTTTATCTTCAATTCCTTCCTCACCAGAAATAAATAGAAGCCCTTCAATAATAGCCTTTATTTCATTTCTATCCAACAATTGTGCTCTCCTCCCAGCGGCAAACGGAAATATCGTTAAAGTTCGCATCTTGCTCACATACAATTTTTTTCGCCTTCATTAATTCTAAAACAGCTAAAAAGGTTACGATTAATTGGCCACGCTCTTCATATTCGAATAATTGAAAGAACGACGTTCTACCATTACACTGATTTAATATATCGATGATTTCTTCCATCCTTTTCTCAAGTGGAAAATCTTCTCGATGTATCTTTGTTTGTTTAGGAATTTTTAACGTTTTTCTTTTCATAAGCTGATCGAAGGCATCTAACATATCATAAAGGCTGGCATTAATTCGTTGTGGTTCCTTTTTTATCTCGTCTATGTATGGCCCCAGATCACTTGGCATTTTACTGAAAATTAATCCTCGATCTTTTTCTCGTTCTTTTAAAGTGTCTGCCGCTTCCTTATAACGACGATACTCAATTAAACGATTAATTAAATCTTCTCTAGGATCATCCTCATCAAATATATCCTCGTTTTCAGCAAATAAATCGTCGTCATGTTTTGGCAGCAACATTTTACTTTTAATAGCAAGCAATGTTGCTGCCATCACTAAATATTCACTTGCTATATCTAGTTCGAACCTTTGCATCTTATGAATATAATTCATGTATTGATCTGTGATCTTCGCAACAGGTATATCATAAATATCTACTTCAGCTTTATTGATTAAATGTAAAAGTAAATCTAGTGGTCCTTCAAAAGCATCTAATTTAACATTATATTGTGTCATCAATTCCACCATTTTCTTATATGCACTTTAATAGAAATTATATTATGATTTGGCGGAGAAAACTATGCCGCCACATTTTCAATGAAAAGGCGCTGTCTTCCCTTTCTCTTCGCCGTAAAACTCTAACGAATTTTAGAGGCTCGTTCAAAGAAATCCAGCGACATCGTTTACCAGGTTGTTTTGATGTCCTTATATATTGAGATATTGGTATATTTAGTAAATGCTAATTTCACACATAACATTCATGATTTATTGTCCTCAACCCAGAATGAAAATGTAATCAATATGAAATTATATCATAATTTTTAAAAGATAACCTTGTTTTTATGGACGAATGTCTTTCGTTTACGATTATTTTTTATACTATGTTAAGATAAATCTAGATTATTCAAATGAAAGGTGGAAAGTTATGTATCCGCAGCCATTAATTTATTATTTAGTATACTTCCATAGTTTGCGTGATTATTTTGAATGTCATGAAGTCTTAGAGGAGTATTGGAAGGAAGATGGGAAAAACAATAAAATCTGGGTAGGTTTTATTCAGCTTGCAGTAGCTATGTACCATCATCGCAGAAAAAACTATCTTGGGGCAGAAAAACAATTGAGGAATGCAATCGATATATTTGATCAGGAAAAGCTACAATTAGATACATTAGGCTTTGATCCGGAGGAATTTTCAAGGGTACTAAAAGAAAAAAGCATAGAAATAAAACAACGACTACCCTATTCTTCTATCAACCTTCCTATCGTTAATCATAACGTAAATCAAGCTTGTATAAAAACAGCGAAAGAGCTTGGTGCCTGTTGGGGAGAAGAAAATTTAATTATTAGTAAGGAAATAATTGATAAACATAAATTAAGGGACCGCTCAGCTGTCATTGCAGAACGTGATAAACAATTATTAAAGAGAAGAGATAAGAATTTATGATTGGATTGTCAAATGAAGAATTGTATTAACTAAATAATAAATTTACTAAAATAAAAAAGAGAATGTTAATGTAGGTTAATTAAATCAATCAACTAATCATTTAATCATTCTCTTTTGTTTAACTAATTATAGGCTGAACTTTCGCTTTGCTTTTTTATTCAAACGACTTAGAAAGGTTAGCCATTTCAATTGCTGCTGCAGCCGCTTCCCATCCTTTATTACCAGCTTTCGTTCCTGCTCTTTCAATCGCTTGTTCAATAGTATCAGTAGTTAATACACCAAAAATAACAGGCACTTCGTTTTGTAGACTTATTGAAGCTACACCTTTAGCAACTTCACTACAAACATAGTCAAAATGAGGAGTAGAACCACGGATAACTGTACCCAACGTAATAACTGCATCGTATTTTTTCGAACTCGCCATTTTCTTTGCAATGAATGGAATTTCAAAAGCTCCTGGAACCCAAGCGATATCAATATCGGCCTCGTTTACACCGTGACGTCTAAGCGCATCTTCCGCTCCACCTAAAAGCTTGCTTGTAATAAATTCGTTAAACCTTCCTACAACAATCGCTACCTTTAAACCACTACCTACTAAATTACCTTCAAAAAGATTTCCCATAACTCTCTCCTCCAACTTTCATTCAATTATTTTTTTCGAAGTCTTGCTTTCAAAGATCGACCCAAAATATATTAAAAATGTAGCAAATGACCTAACTTTTGCTGTTTTGCACGTAAATATCTTTCGTTATCACTATTATGCGGAAGTTGTATTGGAACTCTGTCAACCACTTCAAGATCGTAGCCTTTCAGCCCTTTTATTTTTCTAGGGTTATTCGTTAAAAGTTTCATTTGTCTAACACCTAGATCTCGTAAAATTTGAGCGCCAATCCCGTAATCGCGAAGATCAGGAGCGAAACCAAGTTTTTCATTGGCTTCTACAGTATCATAACCTTCTTCCTGTAGCTTATAAGCCTTCATCTTGTTAAGAAGACCTATTCCTCGACCTTCTTGACGCATATAGAGCAGGATTCCTTTGCCAGCTTTTTCAATTTGTTCTAAAGCGGCATGGAGTTGTGGACCACAATCACAACGATAAGATCCAAAGACATCTCCTGTTAAACATTCTGAATGAACTCTCACTAACACTGGCTCATCAGGCGTAATATCTCCTTTTACAAGCGCAATATTTTCTTTTCCATCGATTACATTAGAAAAACCAATTGCTTTAAAGATTCCATATTCAGTAGGTAACATAATTTCAACTTCTCGGTGGACAAGTTTATCTTTCCGATTTCGATATTCGATCAGGTCTTTTATTGTGATCATTTTCAACTCATGAATATCTGCAATTTTTCGTAAATCAGGAACCCTTGCCATCGTTCCGTCTTCATTGATTATTTCACAGATGACTCCGGCTGGCTTTGCTCCTGAAAGTCTTGCCAAGTCAACTGCAGCCTCAGTATGACCAGCACGTCTTAAAACACCACCATCTTTTGCGACAAGCGGGAAGATATGACCTGGCCTTTTGAAATCCGTTCCTTTTGCCTGTTCGTCAATGAGAGCTAATATAGTAGCTGAACGCTCATGTGCTGAAATACCTGTAGTCGTCGTTTTATAATCAACACTTATCGTAAATGCTGTTCCGTGTGGGTCAGTATTATGATCAACCATAGGCATTAATTCTAGTTGCTTAGCGCGCGCTTCTGTAATTGGTGTACAAACTAGCCCTCTACCGTGTTTAATCATAAAATTGATCACTTCCGGTGTTGCTTTTTCAGCTAAGGCAACAAAATCACCTTCATTTTCGCGATCTTCATCGTCACATACAATGACTACTCTTCCTTGCATTAACTCATATATTGCCTCTTCAATTGGATCAAACATAGAAACCCCTCCTCATTTTCTGTTCCCCTCAAAAATTGCTCTTTATTTATAACCATGCTCCTCTAAAAAGCTTGCTGATAGTGTTGACTTGTTTTTCCTTTGTTCAAACCTCTGTCCAATAAACTGCTCAATGTATTTTCCAATCATATCGCATTCGATATTCACTACATCTCCAGGACCTTTCATGCCGATGATTGTCTCTTCAACCGTATGAGGAATAATTGATATCGTAAATGTTTCATCAGTTACACCAAAAATAGTCAAGCTTGTTCCGTCAATAGCTATAGATCCTTTTAAAATAATGTATTTACGAAGTTCTTTTGAGACCTTTATTTCATAATAAATTGCATTATCGCGACGGTGTTTACTCAATACTTCTCCAATCCCGTCCACATGTCCTGAAACAAAATGTCCACCAAAACGGCCGCCAGCTGCCATAGCCCTTTCAAGATTTACTCGAGATCCACGGCTAAGCTGCCTAAGACTTGTATTCCTGACTGTTTCCGGCATTAAATCGACAGTAAAACGCTCTTTGTCAAAGGAAGTAATGGTTAAACAAACGCCGTTAACAGCAATGCTATCACCCAAATGAACATCTGTTAGAAGCTTTTTTGAAGCAATTGTCATAACGATTGCTTCACCTGATTGCTTAATTTGTTCAATTGTACCGACTTCTTCGATAATTCCTGTAAACATATTATTCCCCCTTTGGGATTGAAACAATTTTTAAATCATCCCCTAATTGCTTTACTTCTTTTATAGACAATTGCAGGGCATCAGCTAAATTTTCAAAGCCTGTTCCGGAAAACGAAGTTGGTGCTTCTTTACCACCAATAAGTTTTGGGGCAATGTAATTGATTACCTGATTAATAAACCGAGATTGGAGAAAGCTATCATTCACTTTACTTCCGCCTTCAACAAATAATGAGGTGATGCCTCGCTCACCTAGTACTGATAAAAGCTCTTCTATAGCTATCAAGTCGGTTTTCAGACTAATAACTTTGATACCAAATTGACTTAATTCGCTTAGCCTTGATTGCGGCGGAGCATTACCTGTTATGATCCAAGTTTCTGCTTGACCATCGGTTACAACTTTAGAAAGTAAAGGAGTGCGAAGCTGATGGTCTAAAATAATTCGAATAGGATTTTTACCACCTACGCTCCTTCGTGTTGTTAACGAGGGATTATCTGCTAAAACAGTTCCAACACCAACTAAAATCGCATCATGCTCATGACGTAATTGCTGAACATCTTCCCTAGCAACTGCACCAGTTATCCACTTACTTTCACCAGTCGAGGTAGCAATTTTCCCATCCAGACTAGTAGCTGTTTTTAACGTAACATAAGGTTTTTTTGTTTTAATATAATGAAAAAAAACTTTGTTAAGTTCACGGGCTTCTTCTTCTAGAACACCAACTTCCACTTCAATATTGGCGTTTCGAAGCTTTGCAACACCCCTCCCAGCAACTAACGGGTTAGGGTCAAGACAAGCAATCACGACACGTTTAAGCTTGTTTTTAATAATTAAATCAGCACATGGAGGTGTCTTGCCATGGTGGCTACATGGCTCAAGGGTCACATAAATCGTTGCCCCGATCGCCCGATCACCTGCCATTTTTATGGCGTGTACTTCAGCATGCTCAGTACCTGCTTTTAAATGCGCACCCATCCCAACAATTTCGCCGTTATTAACAACAACAGATCCGACAATTGGATTCGGCGATGTTTGCCCCATTGTTCCTTGAGCCAATTGTATCGCAAGTTTCATATAGGAAAGATCATTCATCTTTAGTTCAAATCCTTTAACCCAAAATAAAAACCCCTAACGATAATAACTATCCTAGGGGTAAAATTCATCATTAAATAAACAGGCTTGGTCACTTTTTTAAACTTAGATTTCGCCAATTAAATGCAAAATCCTCGTCAAAAATCGTAGACTACACCTATTGCTTAACTTGAAAATCCTTCTCCCATCCAGACTTTACTGTCGGCTTTGGTTTCTCACCAAATCCACCGTTTTACAAATTGTTGTAAAACGGGTCACGGGCTTAGAAGATTAACTTCATCACCGCCGGTTGGGAATTTCACCCGACCCCGAAGGATAACGCTTATTTAGTTGTTTTGTTTATTATATCACAAAAGGAACCAATGTTGTCTAGTACTATATCTTATTTAGTAAAGGACAACCGAAAACAACATTTCGTCACTAGCGCATCTAGTGTGTAAGGCTGTGCGACAGGGATCTGTTATTAACCAACAAAAAAAGAACTTAAACGAGGTGTCTCTCCTCATTTAAGTTCTCTCTATTTTACTACTCTTCCCAAACTTTAACTTCGCTCATTACATCATTTGGACGAATTCGGTCTACTACATCCATTCCTTCGATAACGCGACCGAAAACAGTATGAACACCATCTAAGTGTGGCTGTGCTTCAAATAAAATAAAGAATTGGCTACCACCAGTATTACGACCAGCATGAGCCATTGATAGATAGCCACGTCCATGTTTATGTGGATTTCCG
Source organism: Anaerobacillus sp. (assembly GCF_046314235.1). NCBI lineage: Bacteria > Bacillati > Bacillota > Bacilli > Caryophanales > Bacillaceae > Anaerobacillus > Anaerobacillus sp. The sequence continues at coordinate 38,396 of NZ_JBKBWN010000022.1, read as the reverse complement.
TCAGTTTCACACTTAATTGTATACCCAGGTCCACCTGTTCCATTTCCAACTGGGCAACCACCTTGAGCTACAAACCCTGGAATTACACGGTGAAAAGTTAAGCCATTGTAAAAACCTTCGTTTGCTAACTTTTCAAAGTTCTCTACTGTTCCTGGAGCTTCCTCAGGGAAGAACTCTATCACAATTTTTTCACCATTTTCAAAAGCAATACTACCTTTTTTCACGTATGTATCCTCCTCAAAATTAAATACTCTGTTACTCTTTTCAATAAAGAAGTAACATTCATGTTCAAACCATTTTACTACATTTTATAAACAAAATACAAACGATGTAAAATAGTCGCTGGCTCTCCTTTCTCTTCGCTGTAAAACTCTAACGAATTTTAGATGCTCGTTTAAGGAAATCCAGAGCATATAGTTAATACTCAAAAATTAGTTTTCATACAAAAAAGTGCATTAGCTATTGCTAATACACTTCAAACTTATTCTTCAATACTGTCCCCATTCAATTGTAAATCTAACTGAACAATATCTTTATATGTTTCTCGTTTTACGACTAACGTCGATTGACCGTTCTCTACAAATACCACGGCTGGTCGGGGAATGCGATTATAGTTATTTGCCATAGAATAGCCATATGCTCCGGTACAAGATACCGCTAAAATATCACCATTTTTTGCAAATGGTAAAGCGATATCCCAAATTAGCATATCACCACTCTCACAGCACTTTCCAGCAATAGAATAGGTCTCTTGCTTGGTATCATTGCTTCGATTAGCAAGCATTGCTTCGTATTTCGCTTGATAAAGAGCTGGACGTAAATTATCGGTCATACCACCATCTACAGAAAGATAGTGACGAACTTCAGGAATTTCTTTTTCAGAGCCTACTGTATATAGTGTTGTTCCTGCATCACCTACAAGAGATCTCCCTGGTTCAATCCAAATTTCAGGTATATCGATACCAAGCTTTGCCGATTGAACTTCAACTGCATCAATCGTTGCATCAATGTAATGGGAAACTGGGAGGGGTGTATCACCCTCGATATAACGTATTCCGAAACCACCACCAAGGTTTAATACTTGTGGTACATAGTCTAGCTTCGACTTCCACTCTGCCAAATATGAGAACACTTTTTCAACAGCCATAATAAAACCAGTAGTTTCAAAAATTTGTGAACCGATGTGACAATGGAAGCCTAACATTTCAAATGCTTCATCGTCTCTAACTTTGATGATCGCTTCTTCAGCTTGACCACTAATTAAATCGAAGCCAAATTTAGAATCTTCCTGACCTGTTGAAATATATTCATGAGTATGCGCTTCTACTCCTGGTGTAATTCGTAAAAGTACCGTAATTTTTTTCTGATGTTTTTGAGCTGCTTCTTTTAGTAGAGCTATTTCAAAAAAATTGTCGACAACAAAACAGCCAATCCCTGCCTCTACTGCCAAATCGATTTCTAAAGCACTTTTATTGTTTCCATGAAAATGAATTTTCTCTGCTGGAAAACCCGCAACTAGCGCTGTATGGAGTTCGCCACCAGATACAACATCTAAACTTAAATCTAGTTCTTTAGCTAATTGAGCCATCGCCACACAACTAAATGCTTTACTTGCATATGCCACTTGAGCTTTGATGCCGCGCTTCTTAAAAGCTTGAACAAAGTCGCTAGCGCGTTCCCTGATTAACGCCACATCATAAACATATAGAGGTGTTGAATATCGTTCACTCAGATCAACGGAGTCAACACCTCCAATTTCTAAATGTCCTAAATCATTAATTCTACTCGTCCCATGTGTGTACATTCACTTTGCTCCTCCCGTAATGTGAATGTTGAATTCAAAAGTATACATAGACAATACCTGTTTACTGTATATAAAATTCAATATTCAAAATAATAATTTCTAAACAAAAAGGCGGTAATGCAAGTTACATTATCCGCCATAAAAGCTTTCGTAACCTCATATATAAAGATAGTCCTCCACTGCAAATTGCAGTGACAGTCCGTTATTTGTTCAATAACGACCCAGCAAAGAATGAAAGGGAAATCTATTTCTTCACTTCGGCAAATCGACCTTTCAAGCTGCTTCAACGCTTCCCTAGCTCCACAGTTTACTCATTCTTTTTGCGCCTCTACCTCATTTAAAATGAGGATTTTATATTTAGTCTAACTCCCAAACCATTTGAGTGAGGGAAAATGATTACGTAAAACTTTATCACAAAAATCTTTTTATCGCAATATGTTAATTTGCGGATTGCTTTGTAGTGTTTTGTGGATTTACTATTTTAGGTCGCTTCTTTTTAATTGGTACTGATAACCTAAACAGTATGTCCAAAAATGCTTTTGGATAAAAAGGTAAAAACGGCCATAGATAGGGTGTATTCATCGGTCTGATACTAACCATGAATAAAATTAATAGCGTAACACCAATCATGAAACCTGGTACCTTAAAAATAAATACTGCAAACAATAGGGCTAAACGTGAAAGTTTTAAAGCAATTCCTAATTCATAACTAGGTGTAGCAAAAGTTCCGATAGCTCCTAAGGCGACATACAAAATAACCTCAGGGATAAATAAACCAACATTTATCGCTATTTCTCCAATCAGTAATGCCGCGACTAACCCAAGCGCTGTAGCTAATGGTGAAGGCGTATGAATAGCTGCCATCCTAAGCAATTCAATACCTACTTCGGCAATAACGATTTGAGCAAATACCGGGACATTGGTCGTTTCGTTTGGACCTATAAATTCAAGTACCTCTGGCAACAAATTAGGTTGCATGACCATTAAAAGCCATAATGGTAAAATGAATAAGGCGAAGATCATCCCCGAAAAACGGACCCATCTTAAAAATGTCCCTACTAAAGGCGCTTGCCTAAATTCTTCTGCATGTTGGACATGATGAAAAAAAGTCGTTGGTAAAATAATAACACTTGGAGATGTATCTACGTATACAACGACATGTCCCTCTAGTAAGTGGGTTGCTGTTACGTCAGGGCGTTCTGTGTAACGGACAAGCGGAAACGGATTTAAGCCTTGTTTAACAATATATTCTTCTACTACTTTATCAGCCATTGAAATTCCGTCAATATTTATTCCTTCAAGCTCTTTTTTCACAGTCTCAATGTACTCAGGATCGGCAATATCTTTTATGTAGGCAATACATATATCCGTTTTTGATCGAACACCTACTTGAACAATTTCGTGCCTTAAGCGTTCATCTCTAATTCTTCTTCTTGTTAGGGCTGTGTTTACGATTAAGTTTTCCGTAAAGCCATCTCTAGCACCTCTAACAACTCTCTCTGTATCAGGTTCGTCAGGTCCTCTTCCAGGATAACTTCTTACATCAACTAGTATTGCTTCTGTCTCATCTTCAATTAAAATAACGATAAGACCTGCAAGTAATTGATCAACCGCTTCATTCAATAGCTTGACACGTTCAACTTGTACATGCGTTAAGCGGTTTTCAATTTGTTCCTTTATTCTAACTTGTTTCTTTTCCGTCGCATCCAAAAACATTAATTCTTTTAGCACTTCGATAATAAACGCACTATCACAAAGGCCATTTAGAAAATAAATTTGTAGTTCCTTATCTAAAATCGAAAGTTTTCTAACACCGATATCGAAGGTTGTACCGATCCCTAACGTTTCTTTTAAATAATTCTCATTTTCAACCATTCTTCTTGAAACACTTTGTTTTATATTTTCAATACTGTTTTTTTCAACAATCTCGTTAGTCACAGTTGTTGCTCCTTTCTAGAATAAGTTCTACAGCTTTTCTTGTAATCGGAGCCCCCCTCCCAACATCATCTTTCCCTGCCATTTTACCGATATCACCAATCCCAATAATAAAAGGTATCGCTAAATCGTTTAAATTGTATACTGTATCTCCATTAATTCTTCCCAATTCTATATCTGGAAGGCCGAATTTATCCACACCATATTCCGTCAAATTACCATTCCGGTCAATACTTACATCGACTCTTGTCCACTCACTATCATGAGTTTTTGAAGCCACTGCAATTGCGCCAATAATTTCCAAATCGTTATGCGTTGCTACATAACGCATTGCTTCCTCGCCTGGCCCCTCTTCTGTATAGCCACAATCATCAAACATGACTAAGACTGGATCATGAGGAGTTTTTTTGATTAGATTTACTAAATCCTCACCAGATAATTTGCTCGGATTCCCCCAGGAACTTGTGATACACCGTCCGCCAATTTGTTTTGCAACAATCTCAACAGCCCTTCTGGCGGAGTCATCACCATCAGTTATTAAAATGACCCTTTTTTTGTTATTTCCCATGGTTTCATCCTTTCGGTTTAAAAAATATAGCTACTAAAAAGCCAAATAATATTGCTGATGAAATACCAGCTGATGTCACTTCAAAAATTCCCATACCGATCCCTAAGAACCCAGACTTTTCTGCTTCCGCCATAGCTCCATGGACAAGAGAGTGACCAAAGCTAGTAATTGGAACAATGGCTCCTGCACCAGCAAAATCAATAAGCCGATCATAAAGGTGGAAACCGTCTAAAAGTGCGCCAATGACAACTAATGAACTCATGACGTGAGCGGGGGAAAACTTAAAAAAGTCCAACATTAACTGACCTATTACACAAATTAGTCCACCAACAGTAAAAGCAACAACATATTCCACCACGCTCCCCCCCTATTTTTTCTACTTTCAACTAAGATTTCAGTATTATTTAAACTAGTTTGCGTATTCGAATGAAACACCATGGGCAATGCAAGGGATTGATTCTTTTTGTTGTACCATTAATGGATTTAATAAGGCACCTGTTGCAACAATTAACACACGTTTTAGGTTCCCTCGCTTTATCTCATTAAATAAATGACTAAACGTGACAACAGCAGAACATGCACAGCCACTTCCACCAGAAAATACCTTTTGGTCCTGACTATAGATTAAAATTCCACAATCTTGATGAACTTTTGCTATATCAAAACCTTGATCTAACAACAAAGTTTTCAGTATTGGTGAACCTACCCTCGATAAATCTCCAGTTACAATTGCATCATAATCTTCAGGAATTCGGTTTAAATCAGTTAAATGAGTTTTAATCGTATCAGCAGCTGCTGGTGCCATTGCTGCCCCCATATTAAATGGGCTTGTTATGCCAAAATCAATTACTTTTCCTACTGTTGCCGTTTCTATCCTTATATTGGATTTTTTTTTACTTATATATGCAGCTCCAGACCCTGTTACTGTATACATAGCTGTTTCTGGCTTCTGTCCACCAAACTCTGTAGGATATCGAAACTGTCGTTCAGCAGTGGCAAAATGACTACTAACTGCAGCAACAACATGGTTAGCAAAGTTGCCGTCTATTAATACTGAAGCAAGTAAAACAGCTTCCATCGAAGTTGAACAAGCATTAAATAAACCAAAAAAGGGAATCTCTTTTTCTCTCGCTACATAACTTGCAGTTATATTTTGATTTAATAAGTCTCCGCCTAGGAAGAAGTCGATTTCTTCATTTTTTTTATTTGCTTTTTGAAGACAGAGGTCGATTGCTTCTGACATTAGTTTCCTTTCAGCTAATTCCCAGGTTGCTTCACCACAATACAATTCATCATAGGCTTTGTCATATGAACCTTGAAGTGGTCCATCCCCCTCTTTTGGACCAACTACCGTTGCAGTACTTTCAATAAAAATGTCACTTTTAAACGTTAGTGTTTGCTTACCCATTACGTACCTCAACTCCAATCAAGAAATTAGCGTTTGTACGAGTAGACGAATCATGCTGACGATATAAGCTGAAACGACTCCAAAAACAATTACTGCCCCTGCAATTTTAAACATATTTCCTGCTATCCCTAAGACAACACCCTCACTTTTATGTTCTAGAGCACTACTAGTGATTGCATTCGAAAACCCTGTTACAGTAGCGATAGAACCCGCTCCTGCAAATTGACCGATACGATCATAACAGCCAAAAGCTGTTAAAATTGCAGCAATAAAGATTAGTGTTCCAATCATTGCACTAGCAACGGTTTTTTCAGTTAAATCTAAGTAATAAATATAAAAATTTGCAATACCCTGTCCTAGCGCACAAATCAACCCACCCACTAAAAAAGCTTTAAAGCAATTTTTAATATAATGTGGTTTTCGTTGAAATGGCTCAATTTTTTTTTTATATTTTTTTTTATTTTTATCTAATTGTTTTTGATCCATAGATATCTCCTCTTATCTGTCAACGAAATATATCCAATGAAATAACGAACCAAATATTTTACCAAGAACAATTGCCATAAATAAATAAATGATTTTTTCAACTACACCTACCCGCTTGGCCAGGATTGGAAACACATTCAGTACTTCGGTTAATGCTGCCGCTAACATACCGACAAAAACACCTGCGAAAAGACCAATAATTAACAAAAAATATGCAGATAGATTAAACAATGGTTCTCTTAAGCTAAACCATGAACCAGTTATCGCTCCAACAACTACTCCCCATTCATAAAGTTTGATATAGTTTTTCGTTTTCGAAAGTTGCGTTAATCTCGGCACAATTCCTAATACTGTTAAAAAAGCAACAAGCCCACTACCTACAGCCACTCCCCCAGCTAAACCGATGATTACAACAAAGAAATAGTTAATGACCATTGAGTTTTTTTTCACTTTCACTATTTTCATGAATTGAAATGTAATGATCTAAAGCTTGTTGATAATTAAACATTTCCACTTCCATTGGGCTCGGTTCTTCATTTATTCGTTTTTTAAATAAATGATTAAAAAATAAGACCATTCCAACACCAAGACCAATTGAATACGGAATTTGTAGCATTAGCGGCTTAGCATTTTCTTCACCTGTAATAATTCGATATAGCTTTTGATGCACTTCCTGCATACTTACATCTTCATGAAAATTCATTACGGCAAGGCCTGCTCCAATGAATAGTAATACCCAAACAACCATAAAAAATAATGGTTTAAACCTAGTTTGTGAGTAGAAAACTTCTACTATTGTTTGAGCCGCTCCCATTGTCTGGATTTCAATTTCAGGAAGAGTCTTATTGACCGCCCTTATCACTTTCATTACGTCAATGACAATTAACTTTCTATCTTCAGGCTTCACTTGATGAATAACAATATTTCCTACCAAGGAGCGGGTTTCATCATTGGCAACAATTTGTGCAATATCGCCAATTTTTAGATTTTGTGAAGGAAGAGCTTGAACACGATGTCGCATCCTTACATAAACGATATCCTTTTTCAATAATACGTTCCCCTCCTTAATAAGTAAGAAGTTGGATTAAATACTTTTATTTATATAGTATGGATGGAATACTCGTTTCTCATGCATTTTTGGGGGAAGTGAGAAAATTTAGGGGCTGATAAAACTGAACAAGTAGACAGCAAATAAAAGACCAAATGGCTAGTCCTCCATTTGGTCTTTTATTTGCTGTAATATTTTTTTCTCTAATCTTGAAACTTGTACTTGGGATATTCCTAGGCGGTTTGCGACCTCTGATTGTGTTTGATCTTTAAAATAGCGAAGGTAGACAATTAAGCGTTCACGTTCATTGAGATGACGGATCGCCTCTTTTAAAGCAATTTTATCAAACCACTTGTGCTCTGATTGGTCAGCAATTTGATCTAGCAATGTGATAGGATCTCCATCGTTTTCATAAACTGTCTCGTGAATGGAAGAAAGACTTCTACTTGCTTCTTGTGCAAAAACAACTTCTTCAGGAGTTATTTCAAGCTTCTCAGCGATTTCGGCAACTGTTGGAATACGTCCTAAAGTTTTGGAAAGCTCATCTTTCATTTTCCTAATTTTATTAGCTGTTTCTTTTAATGAGCGACTAACTTTAACAGTTCCATCATCTCTTAAAAAACGCTGAATTTCCCCAATGATCATTGGTACTGCATAAGTGGAAAATTTTACATCATAAGATAAGTCAAATTTATCTACAGATTTAATTAAACCGATGCAGCCAATTTGAAATAAATCTTCTGGATCGTATCCTCTATTCAAGAAACGTTGTACAACTGACCAAACTAATCTTGTATTTCGGTTTACAATCATATCACGTGCATCTTGGTTGCCTTCTTGACTCCTAGCAATCAATTCTTTTACTTCTTTATCCGTTAAGTATGCTTCCTTCTTTTCTTTTTTAACCTCCACATCCATAAGCAGAACCCCTTAATTGCATAAAGCTTTACTATTTGTTAGTAACTTTGTTAAATGAATGGTTGTCCCTGCAAAAGGGTTTGAAACAACTTTTACATCATCCATAAAGTTTTCCATAATCGTAAAGCCCATGCCAGATCTTTCCAACTCTGGTTTGGTTGTGTACAATGGTTGCCTAGCTTCATCGATGTCATCGATACCAATACCTTCGTCTTTAATTGTAATTTGAACAATATCGTTTTCTAACGTTACTGAAATATAAACAATACCATCAGGATTATTGTCGTAGCCATGGATAATAGAATTTGTGACAGCTTCGGAAACAACAGTTTTAATTTCTGTTAATTCATCCATCGTTGGATCAAGTTGAGCTACAAATGCGCCAACAGTTACACGGGCAAACGATTCATTTTTACTTTGGGCTGAAAATTGAAGTTCCATAAAATTTCTCATCTTAGGCCACCCCCAATGTTTCCAATGCAAACTGCTCGTTGTCAGCTAATCTAATAATTTTGAATAAACCTGACATATCCATTAACCGCTTGATTGGAGGTGTAATCGAGCAGATCACCATTTCGCCACCATTATTCGAAATTTGTTTATAACGGCCTAATATAACCCCTAATCCCGAACTATCCATAAAGGTTAAGTTTTCCAAATTTAAAACTAAATGCTTATATTTACCTTTTTGTAATTGTTCATCTACTTCGTTTCGAAGCAATTCACTCGTATGATGATCTAATTCACCATCAATTCTTACACAAAGTATCGTGTCTTTTTTCTCCATATTAATGGTCAAGCTCACTATCACTCACTCCTTAGATAAACTTTTCAATCAACAACATCCTAATAATAGAATTAATGTTGTATAGAAAAGGTTTTCGATAAAGATGAGCCTCAATCCTTCTTCATGACAAAACTAGTTAGTATTCGGCAATAAATATATAAAAACACTTCTTTTCGTCAAATTTATGAACGGCCGCCAAATTTTGCAGTTGTTCGTTTAAATAATTGCCACCATGTAGCAACTCCAATGTCTTCATTTGCAACCAATGGTACCTCTAATAGTACAGTGCCCTCTTTCTCAAGACGAAGTGTTCCGAGTTGATCACCTTTTACTATTGGTGCTTTTAAACCTTTGTTTAGGTTAACTATTTCTTCTACGTTTTCAATACTCTCACCTTTTTTAGTTAACACCGAAACGCTTTCTGAAGTTACGACTTCTACCGTTGACTTTTGGCCCTTACTTAATTTTGAGGTAGTTATGACATGCCCACGATCGTATAATTTGTGGGTGATATATTGACTAAAAGCATAATCCAACATTTCTGTCACTTGGCGATTTCGATCTTTAGGTGTTTGAGCACCCATAACAATAGTAATCACACGCATACCATTTTTCTTTGCTGTTACTGTTAGGCAATATTTTGCCTCCCTTGTATAGCCCGTTTTCAAGCCATCAACACCAGGGTAAAACTTCACTAATTTATTCGTATTAACTAACCAGAACTTCTTATCAGTATTTTGCCGTAAATAATCTTCATACACGCTTGTATAGGTTAATATATCCTCGTACTTCAATAATTCCTTTGAAATTACAGCTAAATCATAGGCAGTCGTATAATGATTTTCGGCCGGTAATCCATTCGAATTCATAAAGTTTGTATTAGATAGCCCTAACGACTTTGCTTTATCATTCATCATTATCACGAAATTTTCCTCAGAACCTGCCAAATGTTCTGCCATTGCAACCGAAGCATCGTTTCCTGAAGCAATTGCGATTCCTTTTAACATTTCTTCTACAGTCATTTCCTCGCCGACTTCTAAGAAAATTTGCGATCCTCCCATTGAAGCCGCTCTTTCACTCGTACGAACTTTTTCATCGAGAGTAATTTTCCCTTGATCAAGCGCCTCCATAATGAGAAGCATTGTCATTATTTTCGTCATGCTAGCAGGTGGTAACTTTTCATTACTATTTTTTTCAAATAATATTGCACCTGTGTCTCTTTCCATTAATATTGCAGATGATGACTCTTTTGCTAATTGTACCTTTCCTTCTTCAGCAAAGGCAGTTACTTGAAAACTTGATAATAATAGTGTAATTGCTAAAAAACGAACAAAAAAATCCCTCATAGTTATTTTCCCTCCATTCCTATTCTCTAGCATTTTTTCCACTTACATCTTTTTTATACAACTAATGGAAAAAATAGTTTTGAATTGTTTTCTAGTATTCAAACAAAAAAAGATGTCTATCAGCTTTCAATAAAGAAGGCTGTGACATCTTTTTTTACATTTTGGGATAACTATCTAATCTCTTTATAGATTAGTGTAGGGGGCTTAACTTTCTTGGGAGTAACAGTGTACGATTCGTACACTCTTCTTATAACCTCGTCAACATTTGCTTCGTTGCTATGAAGTGAAACCAATGCCTCGCCTGCCTCTACGTAATCACCGACTTTTTTGCGGAGTTCAATACCCACTGCTAAATCAATGACTGATTCTTTTGTAGCACGGCCTGCACCTAATAGCATAGCCGCCACACCGATCTTATCTGCGACAATGTTTGATAGGTAGCCCGACTCTTTAGCTGGAACATCAATTTGAAATTGGGCTGTCGGAAGCTTTGTTACATCATCTACGACAGATGGATCTCCACCTTGGGCTAATAAAAACGTTTTTAAAGTTTCTAAGCCTTTTCTAGTAGTTATAGCATCTTCTAGTAGAAGACGAGCTTCTGCTAATGTATTTGTTTTTCCGGCAAGCAAGACCATTTGACTTCCTAAACTTAGGCAAAGCTCCAATAGGTCTTTGGGACCTTCTCCTTTTAACGTATCAATAGCTTCTTTTACTTCAAGAGCATTACCAATGGCAAAGCCCAAAGGCTGACTCATATCAGAAATGATCGCGATTGTATTTCTACCTAGGTTGTTTCCGATGTCCACCATCGCTTTTGCAAGTTCTTCTGCTTGACTTAAGTCTTTCATAAATGCTCCTGCTCCTGTTTTTACGTCCAGAACGATCGCATCAGCACCTGAAGCAATTTTTTTACTCATAATTGAGCTCGCAATTAAAGGAATTGAATTAACTGTTGCCGTAACATCTCTAAGCGCATAAAGTTTTTTATCGGCTGGTGTTAAATTACCGCTTTGCCCAACTACAGCAACTTTATTTTTATTTACAAGGTCTGTGAATTGCTGACTTGTTATTTCTACAGAAAAACCTTTTATAGCTTCTAGTTTATCAATCGTACCACCTGTATGCCCTAAACCTCGACCACTCATTTTTGCTACAGGAACACCGACACTGGCTACTAACGGTGCGAGAACCAAAGTAGTAGTATCGCCTACACCACCTGTGCTATGTTTATCTACTTTAATGCCTTCAATAGCTGATAGGTCTATTTGATCACCAGACTCCACCATTGCCATCGTAAGAGCTGCTCGTTCTTGATCCGTCATATTCTGAAAGTAAACTGCCATCGCAAAAGCACTCATTTGGTAATCGGGGATTTCTTCACATGTGTAGCCTTTTATGATAAATTCTATTTCTTCTTTACTAAGCTCTTTACCGTCACGTTTTTTTTCGATTAGATCAACCATTCTCATAGCTCTCACCCTTTTTTCAGTGTAGAATGACATTGCTTAAGCTCTCATTAGTTCATTTCTTTGACAATCTCTTTTACGAAACTTAAAAAGTTCTCTCTAACCTTTTCGGTTGTTTCGATAACTTCGTCATGAGTTAATGGTTGATCTAGAATGCCGGCTGCCATATTTGAAATACATGAAATACCTAGTACATCGAGGTTACAATGTCTTGCAACAATAACCTCAGGTACAGTAGACATACCAACAGCGTCTCCACCTAACATACGAAGCATTCTAATTTCCGCAGGTGTTTCATATGAGGGACCTGTATTTCCGACATAAACACCTTCTTTAATTGCGATATCTAATTGATGAGCCACTTGTTTTGCTAATGATATATACTTTTTGCTATAAGCAGTGGACATATCAGGGAAGCGGACCCCTACATCTGGATCATTCGGACCAATTAGTGGGTTGTCTCCGAAGTTATTTATATGATCAGTTATGACCATTAAATCCCCAGGAGTAAAGTTTTCATTAATTCCCCCTGCTGCATTTGTAACAATAACTGTTTTTACGCCCAGTTCTTTCATTACTCGGACTGGAAACGTTACTCTTTCTAATGAATAACCTTCATAAAAATGAAATCTACCTTGCATCGTAATGACTTGCTTGCCTTGAAGTGTACCTATGACAAGTTGGCCTGCATGCCCTTCTACAGTTGAAACGGGAAAACCTGGAATTTCGTTATACGGTATTTTGATTGGATTTTCAATTTCATCCGCTAAAACTCCTAAACCAGAACCTAATATTAAGCCTATTTCTGGGAGCACCGAAACTTTTTTTCTTAAAAATTTAATTGTATTATTCATTTTTTTCACGTCCTTTTCGTATCTCTTCTAGAAAACTTTTCCCAAATTGCGGCATCTTCACATTGAAATTATCTGCAATTGTAGCACCAATATCTGCAAACGTATTTCTAATTCCAAGGTCAAAAACTTGTTTCGCATCTTTCTCATAAACAATTAACGGAACATATTCTCTTGTGTGGTCAGTTCCAGGATGTACAGGGTCATTTCCATGATCTGCGGTAAGTATTAATAAATCACCGCTCGTTAGTTTCTCTAATACTTCAGGCAATCTTGCGTCGTATTCCTCTAATGCTTTACCATAACCAATTGGATCACGACGGTGCCCGAATAACGCATCAAAGTCAACTAAATTTAAGAAACTTAGTCCCGTAAAGTCCATTTCAATGGTTTCAACTAATTTATCCATGCCATCCATATTAGAAACTGTCCGTAATGATTTTGTAATTCCCTCACCATCATAAATATCAGAGATTTTCCCTATAGCAATCGAATCATACCCCGTATCTTTAAGCTCATTCATCACTGTACGGCCAAATGGCTTTAGCGCATAATCATGGCGATTAGACGTACGTTTCCAAGCACCTTGATGACCTAGAAAAGGACGAGCAATAATTCTACCTACCATATATTTTTCATCTAACGTTAGCTCTCTAGCGATATTGCAAATTTTATAAAGTTCTTCAATAGAGACAACATCTTCATGAGCTGCAATTTGCAATACAGAGTCTGCGGAAGTATAGACAATTAATGCGCCTGTATCAACGTGCTCTTGACCAAGCAAATCTAATATTTCCGTTCCTGACGCAGGAATGTTTCCAATGATTTTTCTACCTGTTTTAGTTTCTAATTCATCAATAAGTTCTTTCGGAAATCCGTTAGGGAATGTCCTAAATGGCGTGTCTATACGAAGGCCCATAATTTCCCAATGACCAGTCATTGTATCTTTACCATTAGATACTTCTGCCATTTTCCCGAAGTGTGCAAGTGGAGTTTCCGCTTTTTTAATCCCTTGTATTTCGCTAATATTGCTTAATCCTAACTTTGCCATATTTGGCATATGTAAACCATTCATTCTTTCTGCAATATGTCCTAATGTATTAGATCCGACATCACCGAACCTTTCTGCATCTGGTGCCTCACCAATCCCTACCGAATCCATGACAACTAAAAAAATTCTTTTGTACGTATAATTACTCAAAAGTATTACCTCCTATTTAAACTCATGTTACATCCCTACTAATTTACAGCTTACTATTCCCGATTAACAAAAAAATAATAAAATATAAGCCCATACCTATTATATAAATTGGTCTGAGGTCAGACAACCATTTTCGCTTGTATATTTTAAATTTTATCGAAAAGTTTTGAAATTCGAGACATTTAAAAAAAAAATTGAAGTCCTTTATGCGCGCGGATGAAAATGTGCATAGACATCTTTTAACCTTGCTTTGGAAACATGGGTGTAAATTTGAGTTGTGGATATGTCAACATGCCCCAACATTTCTTGAACAGCACGTAAATCTGCCCCATTTTCTAATAAATGAGTTGCAAAAGAATGTCGTAAAGTATGAGGTGTTAATTCTTTTTCGATTTTCGCTTCCTTACTAACTTTCTTTAAAATCTTCCAGAAGCCTTGTCGAGATAAACTTTCACCATGATGGTTTACAAACAAAAAATCATGCTCCTTTCTTTTCATTAAACTCTTTCTAGACTGGGTTATATACTTACTTAATGCTTCCGTAGCTAACTTTCCAATAGGAATAATTCGCTCTTTATTCCCCTTCCCGAAACAACGGATAAAGCCCATAGATAAATGAACGTCCTGAAGTTTTAAGGAGCAAAGCTCAGATACCCGAATACCAGTAGCATATAGTAGCTCTAGCATTGCTTTATTCCGAACATCAAATGGAGAAGCAGAGTTAGGCGAAGATAATAGCGTATCTACTTCCTCTGAGGATAATACTTTCGGTAATTTTCGCTCTTGTTTGGGAGTTTCAATATGTACAGAAGGGTCAGTTGTCGTTTCCTTCTCTCGCAACAGAAATTGATGAAAAGAACGAACAGAAGCTATTGTTCTAGCAATTGTTGTAGAAGCCTGGCCTTGCTCCTTTAGAAAAAACAGATAGTTCATAATAACAATCCGAGTAACATCATTTAGGGATGTCATTTGCTCTACATTTATTAAGTATTGGCTGTATTTTGTAAGGTCTCTACGGTATGAAACAACTGTGTTTTTGGCTAAACCTTTTTCAACTATAATAAAGTGGAGAAAGTCTTCTATTTGATTTTTCATAATAACTCCTTATTCCAAACGATTACTCACCAAAATGATAGAAAAACAAAAGCCGATCCAATAATTGGTTTTTGTCGATATTATCACTCATTTGAACAACCTTGACAGCTCTACCTTTTGGCTCATCATAACGATGGTAACTTTCATATTCCTGACTCACCCATAGAATACCATAATAAAACAATAACGTGCACCCCATAAATAAGAGGAATACGCGAATTGTCTCCCATGTAACCGAAAAAAAGTTTTTATACATTTGCTGTCCTCCTAAGGTCGAAATCTCTTTAGTACAAGATATGCCAAAAAGAAGAAGCTCTATACCTTAATTTTTGAATTATCACTAGTTATTCTCAAAAGTGTATTAAACAGCTATCAATCTAACGTGCGAATTTAGCAAAAATAAAAAAACTGTCCCGATGGAAAGTATCAGTCACCTCGCATACTATAAATAGAGTTTGTACATACATACACTTCTATCTATAGTATAACTTCGAGGTGCTCTGACACTTATGGGACAGCCTTATTCAGGTTTATTCTCTTGACAGCGGCTACATATACCATGAAATGTAAGTCGATGATCTTTAACTTGAAAGTTCCACTGTTCTTCAACAATTTTTTCAACATCGCCTAATAAGTCTTCTTGAATCTCATCAACCGCTCCACACTCAATGCATACTAAATGATGGTGAAAATGTGCCGCTCCTTCTTGACGTAAATCGTAGCGAGAAACACCATCACCAAAGTTAATTTTATCAACAACTTTTAATTCACTAAGCAATTCTAATGTTCGATAAACTGTCGCTAGTCCTATTTCAGGAGATTTCTCTTTAACTAATAGATAAACATCCTCTGCACTTAAGTGATCCTCTTCGTGCTCTAATAGCACCCTAACTGTCGCTTCCCGTTGCGGAGTAAGCTTGTAGCTTTGAGAATGCAACTGTTTTTTTATACGTTCTATTCTTTTTTCCATACTCTCTTATGCCCCTCCCGAAAAGCCGATTACATGGTTCAATTATACTCAATAAACGAAAAGGGGTCAAATTAAAATCATTATAAAAAATATATTATAATAATTATTTTTTAGTAAAAAATTTAATTTAACATGAATTACATCCAATTAACGACCATTCTCATTAAGTTCGGAGACACATAAGCTTCAAAAGCAGAAGCAACTGCTAAAACAGCTCCTATACATAAAACTAATGCTGAATATCTTAAAAACTGTTGAAAGATTGGCTCATGGCTCCGCTTAATAAATTGCTGACGAATCATTTTTAGTGAAAAAGATACTGAAGCGGTAGCAATAATAATAAACGCTGGTACTAAAATGAAGTTTTGTGGCATTATAGAAGCAAAAGATAATAAAAACCCCGACATCCCTAATTGGTTTACTAAAAAGCCAACTGTAAAACCAACGACTACACCTTTTATGAATAGTAATATTAAAACAATCGGTAGACCGATGATTGACAAGCCTAGCACCCACATTAATCCAATATATTTTACATAATGAGCAAAACTTTGCGAAAACATCGCCGCTGAATCAGCGAGTTGTCCATTTGCTACTTGTCCAAAAAACTGAGTTAAATAAATATGTAAATCTTGTCTCTGACTAAGACTTAAACTATTTACTATGATTGCTCCAAATATAATCCCTATTAAAAATAACACGATTGTAAAAATGTAAATTGGACGATTATCTTCTATATGATAGGCAATTATTTGCCTAATTCCACTTGCCTTCCTTCTCATCGTTCTCCTCCTCATTTTTCATAGTAAGATGAGCCTTTCTACTTCACTCTATGAAAAAAAATCATTTCCTATGACAATTTAATAGAAAATGATTTATGAAAAGAGGTTTTTAATTTTTCTACAGTGCTCAAAATTGTATATTTTTTTGGATTAATTCATTTATTAGCAATAGAAACTGTTCCATTGTTACTTTACCTTCCCGTACTTTCCACCACCCCCAGTAGTAAACTTAAGCTGTCCAGTACGAGCTTTTAGTATATAGTCTACAATTTTACTTGAGACAACTTCTTCAAGCTCTTCTTTCGTTACAAAGTGGATGATATTCATTTCCGTTCTATACTTTTCTCTTAATTTCTCTAATGTTTTAGGACCTAAACTAGGTATAAATTGCAAAGGAACTTGGTGAACATAGGGCGGTCGTTTTTGCTTTGTTCCATCATTCTGATACAGAGCTAACTCATTAATTCTTGCCGCAACCCCTTTTGTAAACTGTTGGTGACCGCACCTAGAACAAACAAGTGATGATACGTCGCTTTTCGCTTCTAAACAACGTTCACAAGTTGTTTGATAATATTTTCCTAGCAGTGGATTTAACCCGTAATTTGCTCCAATCTTTCTGCCAGCTTCTCCATGTATCGCCTTTGCTAGCTCCGTAAAACTAGGTTGCTTCATTTTTATTTTTTGATATTCACGAGCAATGTTTGCTAATGAATGCGCATCTGAATTCGTTAAAAACGCAAAATGCGATAATTCCTTTACTTTTTCTGCCATCATAGTGTCTGAACTAAGGCCCAGTTCGATCGCATCAATTAGACTGAGATCGAAGACTTCTGTAACACTTTTTTCAACACCTTTACCGTAGAGGCTTTTAAAAGGAGTAAAAACATGTGCGGGAATAAATAACCCTCCAAGTTGTTTAACTTTTTGTTGAAGAGTTCTACCCTCCTCGTAAATTCGTTGAGTGCTTAAACTTACATTCGTTACTCTTTTAGATAACCAATCTGAAAACTGTTCCATTGTTTTAATGTAAGGAAAATAAACGAGAACATGGATCGGTCCTTTACTCGATTTATCAAACACTTCAATTTCTGTGCCCAAAATTATTGAAATTTTGCCTTTATAACATAGTCCACCTTCATCGTTTTCAATGATGTCCCCTTTTAATACAAGTTGTTTTAATTGCAGTATAATTTCCGGAACATGGCAATCTATGATTCCAATTAAATCAAGCCCCTTTACATCAGCCGATGTATTTAAGACATTTTCTAATGTAAGTGATTTTGAGGCTGTAATTTTCACCGGTTTTCCTGTCGACGTTATCCCTAAATGAATATGTAAATCAACAAAAAATGATTTCAACTTAAGTTAAGCCACCTTTAAGCTTTAAAAATTGGATTGCATAAACTGTTTTTGCATCATGGATGATTTGTTGTTCTATTAATTTCTCTGCTTCTTGTAATGAAATTTCCATGACTGATAAAAATTCATCTTCATCACAATTTATTTCACCGATTTCAATTTGATCGGTAAAATAAATATGGATTAATTCGTCAGCAAAGCCTGGAGAAGTATAAAACGACGTAATAAATTTTATGTTTAACGCTTTGTACCCTGTTTCTTCTTCAAGTTCTCGCTTTGCACACTCTAATGGATCTTCACCTATTTCTAACTTCCCTGCAGGTATTTCAACAATCGTTTTTTCTAATGGTTTGCGGAACTGTTTAACTAATAATATTTTGTTTTCTTTCGTTAGTGCAATAACAGCTACTGCACCAGGATGATTGATTATTTCTCGTTTACTAGTCTTTCCATCCGGAAGCTCAACATCCTTTACAACTAAGTCAATAACTCTTCCACTAAAGATAGGCTTAGTAGATATAGTTTTTTCATAAAATTCATCTTTCATTTATTACCCTCTCCTTTTCCTGTTTAAATATTTGAAGACTATTCAGAATTTAATTGGCGTTTCAACAAAAGTTTAGTCTTAAAAATTGTTTTCTCTCATATAGTTTACCATAGCTTGTCCGCGCACAAGCAAATTGAGAGGAGACGTAAAGCATGAAAATATATGTTCAAGAACAAAAAGTTACGCTAGTCGGAAAAGCTTGGGAAATTAAATATATGCTCAAAAAATATATGAAACAATATAAAACCGTCCAGGAATGGATCGATAGCCAAAAACCAAAGTATTAAATTTATTGATGAGACTCTGTTATGACTGATTGTAAAGCTGCAGCAACTCCGCGGAAAAAAATTGGATCATCTCGATAGTCCCTACCCATTGTCTTTATTGGTAGAGGGCTACTGTTTATACAATGATTAATTAGTCCATCTAGCCGTTCCATTGGTACCCATAGAACCTCATGTCTTTGACCAATTGCTTCTACTTGTTTCATAATCTTTTCCTTAATAACTCCTTCGATTACTGGGAGTGGTAAGATACTGTTTACGTAGGTGAATTTCGTCAGTGGAGTTATGGTATGATGGCTAATTCCAAGATGACGTTTTCTCTTATCCTTTTCAGATAATCTCGGAACCCACACAGGGATGCCCCCTAAACTCCCAATAATGTTTGCCCAATTCGCTTGTTCAATTCCACTAAAGCCATGGATCGTCCCAGTACCAACTACCCCTGGACCTAATGTCACAAAAATAATGTCGCCTTTTAAAACATCGGTTGCAAACTGCAAGGCCGTAGGAAGATTAACAGCCTCATACGTGCCACCAAAAGCTTGGCCAATTGTAATTGTAACAAAGCGTTCATCTTTTTTTAATGCACGGACATGCCTACTGAAACTTAGTGGAATACTTGCTTCATCACTAATGATGACCACCATTTTCCCACCTTTTTTTAAGTAATCCATTCCCCAAAAGCAAATAGGTATCATACTATGTAGTTCGCCAATTAATACTTTTTTCCCTTGCAATGTAAATGGTTGATTAAACAGATGATGATAGCCACTTTCTTGAGCTTCAACTGCATTGACCGAAAGTTGATTTGGTAAGTATCTCGCTTTCATAATATGTCCATTAGAAAGCGTTTCTTCTTTCGGATTTGCTCCAATAATTGAAGTAACAATATCTATTCCACCTGTTCCTAGATTAAGCTTTGTTGAAGTACTATTAACAATCACCTCATCAGCAACTCTTGCTCTTGGAGTAATTGAGAGATATATAAGCGCTTTCTGTGCTCCTGCTGATGTTTTTAGTATTTGGATTTCTTCATCTTCATATAATATATCTTCAACAGTAACTTTGGTTTCTATATACATAACAAAAACTCCTCTTGAATTATCATAACTCCTCAAACCATTATTTCCTTTCAACTACGAAATAACCATCTTAAATTTGAAATCCTATACATTCATTGCTATTGTTAAAAAAGATGAAATATGTATAGGAGTTGATGTAATGGAAAAAAGACAGATTGGAAACTCTCATTTATTCGCTTCAACAATCGGGCTTGGATGTATGTCCTTAAATAACAGTAGTAAAGAAAGTGTCTATATTTTAGATAAAGCGATTGAAATGGGTGTGAACTATTTTGATACAGCTGATTTATATGACTTCGGGGAAAATGAGCTAATAGTAGGTGAAGTTTTAAAGGGACAACGCCAAAATATCATCCTCGCTACGAAAGTAGGTAATGACTGGAGCTCTTCAAAAACAGGCTGGTCTTGGAATCCTTCAAAAACATATATTAAAGAGGCTGTCAAGGCTAGTTTAAGAAGATTACAAACCGATTATATCGATTTATATCAGCTCCATGGTGGTACAATTGAAGATCCAATCGAAGAGACGATTGAGGCATTTGATGAACTAGTTCAAGAAGGGTTGATACGTTATTATGGTTTATCATCAATTCGTCCTAATGTCATAAGAGAATATGTTGATAAATCAAATATAGTTAGTGTAATGATGCAGTATAGTATGCTTGACCAGCGACCTGAAGAAGAAATAATGCCACTTTTAGCACATCATAATATAAGCTTGGTTAGCCGTGGGCCACTTGCAAAAGGACTTTTAACTGAAGCCTTTAAAACAAAATTAAACGAAGAAGGGTACTTAAACTACTCTAGAACAGAACTAGAAGCGTTTCTTACAAGCTTACAACAATTGGCCCATCAACACGATTACGAACTCCAGGAATTGGCACTCCATTATTGCTTAGGAAATAGTCCAACCGCTACTGTTACACCAGGAGCAAGAACAATGCAACAACTCCTAGAAAATCTTGCAGCAACACAAAAGCCTCAACTATCTATTGAGTTAGTTAAACAACTAAAAGAACTATTAAAACCAAGCGTTTACAATGCACACAGATAATTAGTCCCTAAAACGATTTAAACTTTTCGATTAACCTGCAGTCAGCAACACTGCTAAACTAAAAAAACTTATCGATAGAAGCATCGTAAGAAACATATAGAGGACTGCTTTTCTTAACTTCCCTTCTCGAAGTAAGAGTATCGTTTCTATACTAAAGGTAGAAAAAGTAGTGAAAGCTCCAAAAAATCCAAGACCAACGAATAAGAAGATTGGTGCTTCATATAGTACGGTCGGTTCATAATTTGAAAAATACTTCCCTAAAAATAACCCCAATCCTGTTGAGCCAATTACATTAACGACCAACATTGCCATTGGGATGGGCGGATGCGGGATTCTCTTCATGAAGTATAGCCCTATTCCATACCTAAACATCGCACCAAGAGCTCCACCTGTCATCACTAAAAGGATATTCAATTTGTCTCACCTGCTTTTTTTGTAAATTGATAGTGATAGCTTAGTTTTTCACCTAATATGTATCCAACAAAAGCTAGAGTTACACCACCGAATATTGAGGCACCAAGATAAATGATTGCATAGCTTTGGGTAGTTGCGAAAAGACCAAAAAAATCTGCACTGAGCGTCGACATTGTCGTAAACCCACCGCAAAAGCCAACACCAAGTCCTGTTCTCCATAACTCATTCACATTTTTATGAACAAGGTAGCCAGTAATAAAACCGAGAATTAAACTACCAAATAAATTCTCCAAAAACGTTCCAAAAGGAAAAATCAAATCAACAGTTTGAATGTTAATAACATAGCGAAATAACGTACCAAGAGCTCCTCCTACGCCAACAACCAAAAATGTTAATAATAATCTTCTATTCATGTAATCTCTTCTCTCTATCAATTGTATTTCTTAAAGTATAGAGAACGAACGACCAGTTTTCAACATTTGTTTCCATCATTATTAAATACAAATAAAGTAAAACAGCTTTATTATTACTACTTTATTTGCTAGAATGGTAATCAGTATTTTTTTATATTAGAAAGGATGACATTATGTCTATATTACATGCTATTATTTTTGGAATTGTTCAAGGTATAACGGAATTTTTACCTATTTCTAGTACTGCCCATATTATTATTACACAACTTATTTTAGGAACTCCCTACCCTGGACTAGCATTTGAGATCTTCTTACATATTGCCTCTATATTAGCTGTGGTCATTTACTTTAGAAAAGATTTAATCGCCGTAATCATTGGATTTTTTAGCTATTTCAAAACAAGATCAGCGGAAAATAGAGTTCACTTCCTATTTGCCATCTATATTATCATAGCTACTCTTATCACAGGCGTTTTGGGAATTTTACTGAAAGATTTTGTCGGAGATACAATGAAGACCCCTGCTTTCATGGCTGTAACGTTAATGATTACTGGACTTGGGTTAATTTTTATTGAAAAGTTTCATCGCTATGGAAATCGAACGGAAAAAGAAATGACATTTCTTGATTCGATTATTGTCGGTCTTGCCCAAACTTTAGCTGTTTTACCAGGAATTTCACGATCCGGTGCCACATTAATTGCGGCCCTTCTAACTGGTTTAGAACGAGATACAGCAGTCCGCTATTCTTTTTTACTCGTTATACCAGTGATTTTAGGCTCAACAGTGTTAGCCGTTGGTGATGTCAGTAAAGATATCTTCGCATCAATTGGAGCACCTGCTCTAATCGTAGCATTCATCACTACTTTTATCTTTTCTTGGTTAGGGATTGTTTGGTTGATTGATTTCTTAAAAAGAAGTAAGTTAATTTATTTTGCTATTTATTGTTTCGTAGTAGCGATTTTAATTTTCCTATTCATTGAACCTACAACAATTATGGAAGTATAGGTGGTGCCAGGCACCTTAACAGTAAAAGGGCTGCCTCAAAATGAGACAGCCCTTTTACTAATTAAATGTTTTATCGAATGATTCTCTTATCGCTTTACTATTAAGATCAATCCCAATAAGTATTAAACACGGTTCTAATGTTGAAGCTTCTTTTATCCTAGTCATTTTTAATTGTTTCGATGCATATTGGAATTGAAACAAGCCAGCTGATTCCGTCAATTTTATAATACCCTTGCCACGAATGATTGTCTCTGGGAGCTGCTGTAACCATTGATCGAGTCTAATTCGATCAATATCGTTATTGACGTCAATTTTAATCGCTTGAAATGAGTGATTATCGTCATGACTATGATCTTCACAATGATGTTCCGCTGTACAACCACATTTACCTTGTTTTATAGGGGCATTACGCTCAATTTTAACTCTTCTTTCTAAAACTTGTTCGATATCAACATCCGCGTAGCTTGCTTCTACTAAAGGTGTATCATCCCTTTTTAACTCTTCGATTTTTTTCCTGACTTTTTTAGAGCTTTTTTCATTTATTAAATCAATTTTGTTTAATATTATATAGGAACTAGTCGTAACTTGAGATTTTAATATCGTTCGAACTTCTTTTGAACTTGAAAAGATGCTTTGGTACTCTAAATACTTACTGCCATCAACAACGTTTATAACTGAGTATAAATCAAGGGCATCAATTAAAAGTGGATCTGTTAAAGCTTCGACGATCTCTAATGGATTAGCAATCCCTGTTCCTTCTATTAGCAACAAATCAGGAACTTCCTCTTCACTTAATTGTGTTAAAAAAGAATGTAACTCTTTCGTGAAATCTCCTTGGATTGAGCAACATATACAGCCGTTAAGCATTTCTAAGACATGATCATCACGAAATAAATCCTGTTCAACATTCGTTTCGCCAATTTCATTTAAGACAATTGCTGGCTTTATCTTTTTTTGCTTACAGTAGGATAGTAGATTTTGCAAAACAGTTGTTTTCCCACTTCCTAAAAAACCCGTAATAATATAAGCAGGTACTCTCTTTTTCATAATGTCCTCCAAAATAACGAATTAACCTTAATTTAGCATAAATTTAATAAAAACACAAATAGGAATGATTACTATTTGAGAGAAGGAATATTCAGGAGCATTCTAAAGTTGGTTATTTTATGGTAGAATACTAGATAGTATGTTTATGCTAGTTCTAGCGTCTAGTATTTACGTGAATTCGCTAATTCTAAATTAATATAAAATAGGAGTAGATCCGTATGAACATAAAAGAATCCGTTACCTCTTTAACAAAAGATTTACTCGGTGTAGCCTTATTACTCGTATTTTTAATGCTATTTTTTAACATAGAGAAGATTAAAGGTTCTGTTACCTCTGCAAACATACCTGATAGTTTTGTAAATGTAAATACAATTTTTATTAGCATTATTATTGAGGCTTTTCCATTTATTTTATTAGGCGTATTTGTTTCAGCATTAATTCAAATTTATGTTTCCGAAGATACGATTCAAAGGTACCTTCCTAAAAATGCGATAGCAGCTCTTATACCAGCTGCTATCCTCGGTGCCATCTTTCCAATATGTGAATGTGCAATTGTTCCTGTTGTAAGAAGATTAATTAAAAAGGGAATGCCACTTCATGTCGGAGTCGTTTTTTTAGTTGGAGCACCTATATTAAACCCTGTTGTATTTGCTTCCACTTATTATGCGTTCAGGTCAAATCCAACAGTTCTTTATTCTCGAATGGGACTTGCTTTTATTTTAGCGATTGTTATTGGTGCAATCATCTATTTCTTCTTCCGCAAAAATAGTGATCAGTTAAAGTGGAGTAAAGAAGAACTAATTGGCAAACAAGTAACGCAAGTAAGCATTTCTACTAAACAGCCAAACCGAATAAAACAAACGATGTATCACGCTGCAGATGAATTTTTTATGATGGGAAAATATTTAATTGCTGGTGCCTTTATTGCAGCACTTTTCCAAACATTTTTAGACAGAAGTCTCCTCCAAGCACTAGGATCAAATGAATATTCTGCAACATTTGTAATGATGGCATTTGCGTATGTATTGTCGCTATGTTCAGAAGCTGATGCGTTTGTAGCTGCGTCTTTTGCAAATAATTTTACAACTAGTTCCATTATTGCCTTTTTAGTATATGGACCAATGCTCGATTTAAAAAATACAGTTATGCTACTCGCATTCTTTAAGACTAAATTTGTCTTAGTATTTATGGCAACCGTAACAATTGTTGTGTTTATTTCCGTAATATTATTACATTTTTTCGTCTTATAATTGTCGGTAATTTATAGAAAGGATGTATTCATATGAATAATAAAAGTGACTTAGGCTTTCATGCTTTTATTCGAGGAATTATTCTCTTTGGTTTCGCGCTTTTAATTTTAGGGTTAATCATCTCGGATAATATCAAATACTATATTGCTCCAAAGATGATGCCATTTATCTACTTTTCTGTGATTGTATTTTTCCTTTTAGGGATTATTCAAATCTTTCGCAGTACACGTAAAGGCGATGCAGAAGAAGATACTGATTGCGATTGCGGGTTAGACCATCAAGTGTCTGGTCCTAGTTGGATAAAGGTGATTGTTTACTCAATCTTTATTTTACCGCTTTTAATGGGATTCGTTATTCCTGACCAAGCGCTAAATAGTAAGGTTGCAGCAAATCGTGGAATTATTTATGGTTCAGGTATGAACTTAGCAAAAACAGTTGATGAAGAGCAATCGGCTACACCAAAAACTGATCAATTTTTAAACGACCCTGAAGGATATTTATCAAGTTTAGAGGGAAAGGAAGAAGAGGAAGATATTGAACATTTCCAAATTGAAGACTTCTATGATGAGGATTGGTTTGGTGAGTATTACGATGAATTAATGGCTGATTTACTTAAAGAAACCGTTATTGAAGTTACTGATCAAAACTATTTAGATATTATGACCCTTCTTGATTTACATTTAGAAAAATTTATTGGTAAGGAATTAGAGATTACCGGTTTTGTGTTTCGTGAACAAGACTTTGAAGAAACTCGTTTAGTTGTTGCTAGATTTTCAATGACCTGTTGCACGGCTGATGCAGGTGTTTACGGAACATTAGTCGAAACA
The DNA here is from genome assembly GCF_046314235.1 of Anaerobacillus sp. Classification (NCBI taxonomy): domain Bacteria; kingdom Bacillati; phylum Bacillota; class Bacilli; order Caryophanales; family Bacillaceae; genus Anaerobacillus; species Anaerobacillus sp. The sequence goes on along the minus strand of NZ_JBKBWN010000022.1, from coordinate 12,447 downwards.
GCAGACGCTTATCTATATGAAAATGATATGTGGATTAAAGTTCGAGGTACAATTAACAAAACTGAATATCATGGCTACCAACTGCCTATTGTTCAGTTACGAGAGGTTACAGTTGTCGCTGAACCTGATTCGCCATACGTCTATCCAAGTTTTCGATAATAGCATAGCTAGACATAGAAGGGGATGACTGCTATCAGTCATCCCCCTTTTTTTATTGATTTTGTAGCAACAGTGCTACTTCATTCACATCTTTATCTCCACGACCAGAAATATTAATAATAATTAGTTGATCTTTGTTAAGCTTTGGCGCTTCTTTTAATGCAAACGCCACTGCATGGGCACTTTCTAATGCCGGGATTATCCCTTCAGTACGAGCTAACACTTGGAAAGCATCCAAAACTTCTTTTTTCGTGACAGTATAATACTCAGCGCGTCCACTTACCTTCAGGTAACTATGCTCAGGTCCAATCCCAGGATAATCTAACCCTGCTGAAATTGAATGTGTTGGCAGCAGGTTACCGTTTTCGTCTTGAAGAACTAAGCATTTAAACCCATGTAATACACCTGGAGTACCTTTTGTTAAACTTGCCGCTTCTTCAGGCTCAACCCCAATTAAGCGAACCTTTTCATCAGCAATATATTCGGCAAAGGCTCCAATCGCGTTACTACCACCACCGGCACAAGCAACGACTAGATCAGGTAAACGTCCTTCCTTTTCAAGTATTTGTCGCTTTGATTCTTTACTAATTATAGCTTGAAAATGCCTTACTATAGAAGGGAACGGATGCGGTCCAACTGCAGAGCCTAATAAATAAAACGTGTTTTCATAGTTTGCCACTAAGTCATTTAAGGCCTCATCTACAGCATCTTTCAAGCGCCCTTGACCTTTATGGACTGCAATGACTTTTGCTCCTAGAAGCTCCATGCGAAACACATTGAGCTCTTGGCGCCGTATATCCTCTGACCCCATATAAATAATACATTCCAGCCCTAACATCGCACATGCTGTCGCTGTAGCGACTCCATGCTGTCCTGCACCGGTTTCTGCAATAATACGGTGAGCTCCCATTCGCTTCGCAAGTAAGATTTGTCCAATTACATTATTTATTTTATGAGCACCGGTATGATTTAAGTCTTCACGTTTTAAGTAAAGCTTTGCACCGCCTAATTTTTCTGTTAATCGTTTGGCATAGGTGAGTGGATTTTCTCGACCAACATAATCTTTTAAGTAGTATAAATACTCTTCATTAAACTCAGGATCGTCTTTATACGTTTCAAAAGCTTCTTCTAGACGGTCCAACACTGGTTGCAATTGTGGTGGAACAAAACTACCTCCAAATTCACCAAAATACCCTTTGACATTCACTGTCTCAACTTTACTCATCTCGTCTCATCCTCTCTAAACTAACTAAATTAATATTATCAAGCTAATCAGAAAATTTCAATCATTAATGTTTAATGATTACTTACGCCTAGACTATTCTCAACCTTTTTTGGGTACACAAGTTCTATTTCATTTTCATGCTTCATCAAATAATATTGAACACTATCTACCAGTGCAAGCCAACTTGCTTTTATGATATTGCCGGACACTCCAATCGTGCTCCATTTATCCTCTCCATCTGAGGATTCAATAAGAACACGAACTTTTGATGCAGTTGCCTCTGTTTCATCGAGAACACGAACTTTATAATCAGACAAATACATCTTTTTAATAAGCGGATAAAATTGCTCTAGACCTTTACGTAAAGCCTGGTCGAGTGCATTGACTGGTCCATTACCTTCTGCTGCTATAATAACCATTTCATTTTGAACGCATAGTTTGATTACCGCTTCAGTAGAAAATACTTCATTGCTATTTTTCTCAATAAATATTTTATAATAATCTAATAAAAAGTAATCTTGCCAGTTACTAAAACTCTTTTTCACAAGCAGTTCAAATGATGCCTCTGCCGCTTCATATTGATAACCCTCATGCTCTTTTTCTTTAATTGTTTCTAGTAATTTCTTTGAAGATGAGTTTTTACTATCAACACTGTAGTTCCATTCCTTTGCCTTAAACATTAAATTGCTTTGCCCAGAAAGTTCAGAAATAAGGACACGACGCTTATTCCCTACCACTTCAGGCATTATATGCTCATAAGTTTCGGGATGTCTCAGTACTGCACTTACATGAATGCCACCTTTATGAGCAAACGCACTCCTGCCTACGAATGGCTGATTACTAGGTGCTGCTTGATTAGCGATTTCATGGATGTATTTTGAAAGAGCGGTCAACTTCTTTAACTTATCATCGATCACACACTGGTAATTTAACTTAAGTTGCAAATTAGCAATTACAGAAATTAAATTAGCATTTCCACAACGTTCTCCATAGCCATTCATTGTCCCTTGAACTTGCCTAGCTCCAGATTGAACAGCAGCTAGAGAGTTAGCCACAGCAACCTCTCCATCATTGTGACAATGAATCCCGATATTTACTTTTACTTGACTACAAACGTCTTTTACGATTTCTGCAATTTCGTAAGGTAATGTACCACCGTTTGTATCACATAAAGCAATATAGTCGGCCCCAGCCTTCTCAGCCGTCATAATTGCTTTTAAAGCATACTCCCTATTATGTTTAAATCCGTCAAAGAAATGTTCAGCATCAAAAATCACTTCAAGTCCTTTGTGCTTTAAAAAGCCAACGGAATCTGCAATCATTAGTAAATTTTCTTCTAGAGTCGTCCGCAGCGCTTCTTCCACCTGAAAATCCCATGTCTTTCCGAAGATCGCTACTGCTTTCACTCCACTTTCTATGATTTTTTGAAGATTTTCATCTTCCTCAGCCTTTACTCCGATTTTCCGAGTACTTCCAAAAGCTGTTATTCTTGAATGCGACAGCTCCAATTTTTGAACTCGTTCAAAGAATTCCATATCTTTTGGGTTACTACCCGGCCAGCCACCTTCTATATAATGTACGCCAAGTTGATCAAGTTTTTTGACAATTTTTAATTTGTCATCTACTGACAAACTCACCCCTTCACCTTGGGTACCATCACGTAGGGTTGTATCATAGAGAAAAACTTGTTCTCTCAAGCTAATTCCTCCAATTCTAAGTTCGCTTTAGTAATTTCAATCGCTAAAATCTCTCTGATAATGGATAAAAGTATATCACAGCTCATTTATAATTTCTATGTATTTTCTAAAAAATTAAAATATATCGAATATTTAGTAAAGAAAATAATCATTAAAACAATCGCAATTAGACTGTAATTTCATATAATGTTTAACAACTACAAAAAAATTGCCTTAAGGAAAGAGGTGAACAAGCATGAGAAAAGAAAAGCATATTCCTAAACAATCTCTTATTAACTACACCGAATTGCTGTACAAGTTAAAATTGTTCAGTATTGAGGAAAAAAATGAGATAATTACAAAAATTACTAACAATCGCAGACAAGGTAGATGAAAAATTACCCTTTACTGGATATATTACGAATAAAAATTAAAAATAATTCAAAATCATTCGTAAAATACTATTCTTATAAAACAACTTGTGCTATAATCACAAATACAAACAACAACAAATAATTTAATCTCGTATAATAGCAGGGATATGGCCTGCGAGTCTCTACCGAATTACCGTAAATAATTCGACTACGAGTGAATGCTAGCTTAGCTGTATTTAGTGTACAGTTGGTTATTTGCTATTAAATTCGAGGGATAAGCTCGGATTCTTTCATTCACTCATAGTTTCTATGGGTAAATAAAAGAATCCGAGCTTTTTAATTTTTGTTGAAACTATAGGAGGAAGTGTAAAAATGAAGGAATTACGTGAAGCAATTTTAACTAAGGGTGTTGTTCTTTCCGACGGTGTACTAAAAGTCGACGCATTCTTAAACCATCAAATTGATCCAATCCTCGTTTCACTAATAGGCAAAGAATTTGCCAATAGGTTTAAAAATGATCGTATTACAAAAGTACTTACAATTGAATCTTCTGGTATTGCACCAGCCTTAGCAACTGCATTAGAGCTAAACACCCAGCTAGTTTTCGCTAGAAAGAAAAAATCTCTAACGTTAAGCTCAAATCTTCTAACCGCAAGTGTTCATTCATTTACTAAGAATGAATCAAATGAAATTACAGTATCAAAAGACTTTGTTAAAGAAGGAGATAACATCCTAATCATCGATGACTTTTTAGCCAATGGCGAAGCCGCGCTTGGTCTAGCATCTTTAGTCGAACAAGCGAATGCTTCTATTGCTGGCATTGGTATTGTCATCGAGAAATCATTTCAACCAGGCCGTAAAAAGTTAGAGGCTGCAGGCTACCGTGTAGAGTCACTAGCCAGACTTTCTTCTCTTGAGAATAAAACAGTTCACTTCCTTTAAGATGAAAAAATGATTAGACGGCTTTCATGTCCAAACAACTATTAATGTTAATTAAATTTAATTATAAGGAGATAATCATGTCTACAAATCAAATTAATTATCCATGGTACAAAAAAGAAGATACTGACGCATTCTTTGCCCTTTTTCAAAATAATCTAGCTAACTTCGTCATTATTGCAGTAACTATGCTTGGGATGGGTTTTCCAGCTAGTATTGTTTTTGGAAAGGTAATTCCTGGTGCAGCTGTGGCCGTAATGGTTGGGAACTTATATTATGCTTATTCTGCTAATAAACTTGCGAAAAAAGAAGGCCGTACAAATGTTACCGCGCTTTCCTATGGAATTAGTACTCCCGTTATGTTTGTCTTCTTATTTGGTGTTTTGGGACCTGCTAATGCCTTAACTGGTGATCCAGAATTAGCTTGGAAAATTGCTCTAGCGGCTTGTATGTTAAGTGGATTAATGGAAATTTTACTTAGTGCAACTGGGAATTGGGTTCGAAACAATATTCCAAGAGCTGCAATGCTTGGAGCTCTTGCTGGGGTAGCATTAACATTTATTGCAGGTGAAATGTTATTTAGAACGTTTCAAATGCCTGTCGTTGGTTTGTTTGTTTTAGCCGTAATATTAGTAGGTCTAGTCGGTAAGGTTGCTTTACCATTTAAAATACCAGCTTCATTATTCGCAATTATTATCGGTACTGTTTTAGCATTTTCGCTAGGTTACTCTGAAACTTCTAAAATTACTGAAGGACTTGCTAATTTTGGTTTTTATCCAATCCTACCTACCTTCGCAGCTTTCGAAGGAATGGGTCTTCTATTTGGGACGATGATTGCTCTACTTGCAGTAATTTTACCGATTACGATTTATAATGCTGTTGAGACAATGAATAATGTTGAAGCAATGGCAGCTGAAGGTGATAGCTATGATGTAAGAGAGTGTCAAGCAGTAGACGGAGCAGGGACAGTTATTGGGACTTTATTCGGCGGTATGTTCCCAACGACAGTTTACATTGCTTCTGTAGGTTCTAAATGGATGGGAGCGGGACGTGGCTATAGTATTCTTAATGCAATCGTTTTTGGACTTACAGCTATGTTTGGCGTAATTGCTGCTTTATCTGCAATAATACCAATCTCTGTAGTTGCACCTATATTAGTTTTTGTTGGTATATCAATGGTATCGACAGCATTTCAAACAAATGAAGCAAAGTATTACCCAGCAGTTGTATTAGCTATGCTTCCATACTTAGCAAACTTTATTATGTCTCGCTTTAATAATTCAGCAGGAGAGGCTGTGGCTAATTTTTCAAGTGCAATTGTTCCGCTTGGACAAGGAGCTATGTTTTCGGGGATCATCTTAGGAGCAATTACCGTTTTTATTATTGATAATAACTTTAAAAAAGCTGCTCTATTCTCATTTATCGGAGCAGGGCTATCGTATATTGGTTTAATGCACGCACCGAAACTTACTTTCGGTGCAAACAATGACTTTATGCTTGGATATATTGTTATTGGAATTTTCTTTAGTATGTACGCATTGAAGAAGAATACATCATTAGTCTCAAGCGACTTGAACTCTGAAAAACGAGCGGCTTAAATCTCTAAAAAAAAGTGTCAGTTATCGACAACAGGATAACTGACACTTTTTTTAATAAATATATCTACTCTTCATAAATCATCTTTCGGGTCATACCACCATCAATGATCATATTTGTTCCTGTAATAAAATCATTTTCTTCAGCTGTTAAGTACAAACAAGCATTGGCAATATCTTTTGGTTTCCCGACCCTTCCAGCAAAATGCTGTTTATGGTCACGCTCGCGTAAATCGTTGTAATCCCCAGTTTCAATCCACCCTGGACTAATAGCATTAACCTTTATGTTGTCTACATTTAATGAAGCTGCAAGAGCGTGGGTCAACGCTAATATACCACCTTTTGAGGCTGCATAGGCTTCTGAATTAGGTTCAGACATTAAAGCTCTCGTTGAAGAAATATTTACAATTGCTCCGCCGCCGCATTCTTTCATTGATTTTGCAGCTTCTCTAGAACATAAAAATACACTTCTAAGATTAATATTTAGAATATTATCCCAATCTTCGACCGTTAATTCATATGGTGATTTCCACTTAGAAATACCGGCATTATTTATTAGGATGTTAACTTTTCCATAGAAATGATTAATACTTTGAAAGAGATCTTCAATTTGTTTGGGATCTCTTAAATCTGTATTAATGTATAACGCCTGACCACCTATTGCCTTAATTTGCTTTGCTACACTTTCGCCTTCCTCATAATCGTTATCAACTACAATGACTATGTAATGTCGCTTCCCGTAATTTATTGCGATTTCTTTACCTATACCTTTAGCTGCTCCAGTAATAACTACTACCTTCTCCTCCATCAACATCTCAATCCCTTCTTACATTCTTCAATAATATATTGTTCCAAAATGACATAAAATCGATTTTGTAATCATTTTTATTGTAAAATAATCCTGTCTCTATAATAATAAAATAAAGGAGTGATATAAATGATCATTAAAGTTTTCGCTAATTTCCGAGAAATTTGTGGTGGTAAAACTGTAACTTTATCTATAAATGACGGACAACCAATCGTTTTGATATTAGATCAACTTATTGAGAGATATCCGTTAATGGCTGAAGAGATATTCACTGAGGAAAAGCTTGTAAAACCGCATGTCCATGTATTTATCAATGGTAGAAATATTATCCACTTAGAAGGGCTAACAACCCCAGTGAAAGTAACAGATCAAATTGCCTTATTCCCTCCTGTTGCAGGTGGTTAAATGCACGAGAAAAAATTAGAAATTCGGGGAATCAATAGAAAAGAACTTACTACTTATTTACTTCAAATCGGTGCTACAACAAATAACAATTATAACTTTGTCGGAGATAATTGGTCTTGTCAGGTTTCTGAAGAAGATCATTTCCACATGTTTCAATCCTTAATTCCTAAGGTAAAATTAGTATTCCATACAAGTGATCTAGACACTTTATCGAAAGTTATTGATAGCTTTAGAAAAAAGACATTCAGAGCTGGTGGGTAAATCCCAAACCGCATTTTTATTATCTAACTAAATTAATATAGAACCTACTGCGTTCATTTTTCTAGACTATAAAAGAAAGAGGATGACTCAGAATTAGAGTAGCAATCACCCCAAGTGCAATATAGAATGAGAATCTTATCTCTAATCTATAAATCTTTACAACTTGAGGTGAGCTACGCAATGAGTCACCCTCTCTCGATTAATTTTAAGCTCCTACACTTACTTCTATCTCAAGTTCTTTTAATTTTTGCGGAGGTACTACCCCGTTCTCCCAACCACGTACTTCATTGTATTCTTTAAGCATTTCCGCTAAGTGACTAATAGATCCTGCCGAATTACCAGTTGCAGGCTCTGTTAAGAAACGTTGAGGTAATGTATCGTCTTTACCATCAAAACCAGCTTTGTTGTTAAAATATCTTTCAATATTATAAACCCTTTCACCGATCGTCATGATGTCGTCGCCAGTTAATTCTATTCCTACAACTGCAGAGTATTGTTGTGCGTAAAGATCTGCATTTTCGGAGAATGATGAGAACTTACACAAATCAAGAGAATCTGAAAATGCGTGTAAGTCTTGGAATATCTTTAACAGTTCACCCTTTCCTTCTACTTGAAAACGGTCAACAGCTTCAGGAATTCCAGCAATCTCAGCAGCAATTGTGTAACCTCTTAAATGACAAGCCCCACGGTTACTAGTTGCATAGGCTAAACCAATACCTTGAACTCCACGGGGATCGTAGGCCGGAATTGCTTGGTTCTTTACAACCATCGCTAGATTTGAGTTGCCAAATTTAGTGGCAGCTATTCCAGGACCTTCTGCTAAGATGTCACCAATTCCATCACGGCTGATAATCTTGTCAACCCAAGCGATCATCGTATCAACGTCGCCCCATTCAATCTTATCGTCAATCAAACCTTTTTCAAATGACTCCATAGCTACCGAGAAGACATGACCCAATTCGATCGTATCAATTCCATAATCATTACATTGGTTGATTAAGTATGCAATTGCTTCTTTATTAGCAGTACCACAGTTTGCACCTAATGCCCAAGCTGACTCATACTCATAACTCTCTGTTCTCGTTTGGTATTTTCCTTCTTTTACCTCAACTTCCTTCTTACAGGCGACTGGACAGGCATGACACGTTGGCTCAGCAACTAAGATTTCATCACGGATTGCTTCACCACTAATTAGGTCTGCATCTTCAAAATACGTTTCTTGTGAATTCTTGTATGGAAGCGCACCAACCTCATTCATAATATTCATTAAGACGTTTGTACCATAAACAGACAAACCACCTTTATTCGGAGCCGTTAAAGCGCCTTCATTTAATGCAGTTAAGCCCGCTTTAATGGCATCTGGATATTTTTCCGGTAAGGCAGGTTGTGGCATATTTCCTTTTTGAGTTGCTTTTATAACGATTGCCTTTAAATTTTTGGAACCTGCTACAGCGCCTGTTCCACCGCGGCCAGCTGCACGATCGTCTTCATTCATCCAACCAGCATAACGAACTAATTTTTCGCCACCTTGCCCGATCGCCATTACACTTGTATCTTTTTCGCCATAAAGCGCTTGTAATGCGTTTATAGTTTCACGTGTTGTTTTCCCCCACAAATTAGATGCATCTTTCAATTCAACTTTCCCATCTTCTACATATAAATAAACTGGATTTTCACTTTTCCCTGTAAAAATTAAATTATCAAAACCAGCCCACTTTAATCGTGCTGCAGTCCAACCGCCCATATGAGAATCAGTAACAGTCCCTGTTAATGGCGAACGAGTTACTGTACAAAGCCGCCCACTCATATGAATTCTTGTACCTGTTAATGGACCAGTCATAACCGCTAGCATGTTTTCAGGAGAAAATGGTTCAGCATTGTAAATTTCGTTATCTACCATATACTTAACCCCTAAACCCCTTGCCCCTACATACTTCTTTACATCATCTTCATTCAGTTTGCGGTATTCGATTGTACCTTCAGTTAAATCTACCCAAGCTTCATGATTACGATAACCACCTAGTTGCATGAAAAACCCTCCCTAAAAATTATTTGTATAAAACAATTTACTATTTCTACATATTCTTGAAAATATCCTCTTTTTTCAGTAAATCATTTGCGTTACACTAGATTTAAACTATGCTTATATTTACTATTAAATATTGTTCAATAGAACAGTAGGGAGAGTTTCAAATGGACGAATTTGTTAACAGGTATTCACGCCAGCTACTTTTTTGGCCTGAGGGAATCGTTAGTCAGAAGAAATTAGGAAGCAAAACTGTCACGATTATTGGAGTTGGAGCCTTAGGTACTGCACTTGCTAACCATCTTGTCCGTGCGGGGATCGGCGAACTTAGAATTGTCGACCGTGATATCGTCGAAGAAAGTAATCTCCAACGGCAAATGCTCTTTGATGAACAGGACTCCCGTGACCACATCCCAAAAGCGGTTGCAGCAAAACAAAAGCTTAGTTCAATAAACTCTCATGTAAAAATTCTTCACTTCATTGAAGATGTAAATGCCAGTAATATTGAATCTATTGTAACTGGTTCTGATTTAATTTTAGATGGTACTGATAATATGATGGTAAGATTTCTTATTAACGACATATCAATAAAGTTAGATATTCCATGGATATATGGTGGGGTTGTTCATTCCCGTGGAATGACAACTACGATTATTCCAAACAAAACTCCTTGTTTTCGTTGCTTATTCCCAATTGCCGATATTGGTCATGGAGATACATGTGATACTGTTGGTGTATTAAGCACTGTCGTTCATATTATTGCATCCTATCAAGCAACTGAAGCTTTCAAACTACTCATTGAAAACGATGAGTCTATCCGTAAAGAAATGGTTCAATTAGATGTTTGGAACAATGACTATGATGAATTTCCTTTCCAAAACACCTTAAACGAATCTTGTCCTTGCTGTCAAAAAAGGAAATTTGAATTTTTAGAGACTGATAGAACAAACCATCTTATATCAGCATTATGCGGCCGTGACTCGATACAGGTCACACCAATGAAAGGAACGGTTGAAATAAATATTAACGAGATTTTTAAGCGTTGGAAAAAGCTTGGTAAAGTAGAGAAAACTCCTTATTTACTTAGGTTTACATATGAACATTACCAACTTTCACTATTTGAAAATGGCCGTCTTCTGGTGCAAGGAACTACTGAACCTATGATCGCTAAACGCCTCTACTCTACTTTAGTTGGCGAATAAGATAGGCACAATTTTAAATTACTACTTATCCCTTTGTTCCATTTCATTTTGCTGTTGCATAAATTAAAGCAAATGTTTTGAAAGGGATTGAAATAATGAAAAAGTTGACTTACACTGACATGATTGCTCACCTTGGAATTAGTAGTGCTCATCCAGGCGGATCTGCATTAACAAAGAATATGTTCGCCACTGAAACCATTTTACCTGAAATGAAAATTTTAGATATCGGGTGTGGTACTGGACAAACATCAGCATACTTAGCAAAAAAGTATAAAGCTGAAATTATTGCTATTGATGCTCATAGTACGATGATTGCAAAAGCAAAAAAGCGCTTTGAAAAGGCAGATCTAGATATTAAAGTAATCAAGGCTAATGCTGAAAAGCTTCCATTTACAGATGAAATTTTTGATTATATCATAGCAGAGTCTGTCATTGTCTTTACAAACTTAACTTTATCATTGCCAGAATGGGCTCGCGTCTTAAAGAAATCTGGGAAATTGTTATCAATAGAAATGACTGCAGAAGATGTACTTACAAATGAAGAAAAAAAAGAAATCTTTGATGTTTATGGAGTTAAAAAGATTTTGTTAGAAGAAGAGTGGAAAGAGCATTTTCTTAAAGCTGGTTTTTCAAAAGTTATTATTGAAAAAGATAATGAGCAAAGTAAGCAGCAGGTCATAGCTGATAAAAATGATCCATCTAGTTATATTGACCCTAAATTATTTGAAATATTACAGGCACATACCGATTTGTTGCAGAAATTCCAAGGACGTTTGGGTTATCGAATTTATCGATGTATTAAGTAACAAAGTCAATACAATTTCGGGAAATTTGTGGGTAAATTAGGAGAAATCTAGGGACAAATGATCCTATTAGTATTTCTATAATTTCTCCTGATTTCTTATTTACTTGCATTAAGGCTTTCTGCTTTATTAATTAGTTCATTAGAGATAACGCTTGCGATGTTTCATTTATTTCGTTAATTGAGTCTACGATATGGTTTAGTCATTTTTATTATGCGAATAAAGCAAGGTTATCGCCGTTCTCTTGTTGGGTAAAGAGCAATATAGAACCTATTAATTTGTGTCCAACAGTCCGACCAAATTGTTGAAAAAGGTTATTTTAGGAAGAAAGTAGATTTCAATTAAATAGATAAAATCCTGATTTGGAGGGTTATTAGTGGGTAATATCGATAAAAGAAATCGGTTAGACGAAGCTCCATTTAGCTACAAGGTTACTAAAAATACTACTGTTCTTATCGATTATAATGGAAAACAAGTAAAATTACTAAAAGGTAAAGACGCTGAAAAATTATTAGAGAAAATAAAAATTGCTGAAGATGAAAAAGCAGTTCAACTGATATTGGCAAAGATAACAGGAAATTTTAAAAGAGGAAATGAACGTATTGTGAACTCAAAGAATTCGTTGAAATCATAAAAAAGTTATTATTCGTAATAAATGTGTTTTCTGCCTAGCAACGAAGCTACTGACCTCAATCACATCATGAGTTACTTCTTAGAACTGACATCATGCAGCTTTGCGCCGAGGAAGCATGCTTCGAAGCTCCACTAGAAGACACAGGCGCACACTACTTATTACTACGGCTAAATAATTTTTTAGATGACAAAAAACACACTTCAAATGAAATGTGTTTTCTGCCTAGCAACGTCCTACTCTCACAGGGAAGCTACTGACCTCAATCACTTCATGAGAAACTTCATTGATTTCCTTCGTGCTGCTTTGCATCGAGGAAGCACACTTCGAAGCATTACTAGGA
>NZ_JBKBWN010000021.1:0-56996 GCF_046314235.1 Anaerobacillus sp. | reverse complement strand
TTAATAGCCTAGTGACGATAGCGAAGAGGTCACACTCGTTCCCATGCCGAACACGATCGTTAAGCTCTTCAGCGCCGATGGTAGTTGGGGGTTTCCCCCTGTGAGAGTAGGACGTTGCTAGGCATACCAAAACACATTCATTGCGAATGTGTTTTTTTTATTATGTATAAACAGCTAATTTAACTATATGTTATATATTACAAAATTAATAACATGGCGGTGAGCATAAAATGGATGAAATAGTTACTTTTTCGAATGAAAAACTTTTTAGAGATAAGGCAAAGATAGTTGTATGTAAGCATAAAGAAAAAATAAATAAAGTGTTGCCAGATGCTGAGGTGCTACATGTTGGCAGTACAGCAGTAGAAGGCTCGTTAACAAAGGGAGATGTTGACCTTCAGGTTCGTGTAAGTCAATCAAAATTTGAACATGCCAAAGTAATCTTAAAGGAACTTTACAAAATTAACGAAGGCAGTGACCAAACTAGTTATTTTTGTGCATTTGAAAAACATGATGAAATTCTTCCGTTAGGGATACAACTAACAGCTATCTCATCAGAGTTAGACCATTTTTGGAAGTTAGCAAAGTTTTTTCGAGAGTATCCTGAATACTTGGCAAGGTATAACCAAATAAAAGAAAGTAATAACGGTAAATACATGGATAAGTACAGAGAGGAAAAGAGTATTTTTATAGGTAATATCTTTTCCTCTGAAATATTTCACGAATTTCTCAAAAAGATATAAAAGAAGATTTATCGTTCCTACAGTAACAACCAGGTGGGATATAGAGAAGGTATAATCATTTATGTTAAAGCTGTTTCTTTTTCATTCAAAATCAAAAAAAATAGACCTATAAAAAGGTCTGTTAGGAAATATTTAATAAAGAGTGCTTTAATTTTCTTAATTTCTGTAAATAGTACCTATAAAACTCATCACTCACATCTGAACTAACAATTTCGCGCTCACAAGCTTCACAGATATAGATATCACAAATATGAATTCCTGCTTCTTGTTTTTGCTCACACACTGAGCATCTTTCTAAGTTATGCCCTTCATTCATAGTTGTTCACCTCCATAGTTCATTCATTTCCAATGAAAGGTAAACTATACATGAAAAATTCTGATTTTTACTAAAATATTTACTTTTTCAATTATATGCACATAGTTTATTGATAGTGTATGTCTTTATAAAAGTACAAATTTACATTTGTAATTAAATATAATTATTAAATGAAATGTTTAGTTAAAACGTTAACTTCGTTATAATAGAAAAGTGTTTAAATTAACAAACCGTAAAGGAACTAAGATATGGATCAAAATAAATTACCTCTTTATGAAGCTCTTTTGGAGTATCGAAATAAAAATACTCATTCCTTTCATGTTCCAGGTCATAAAAATGGCTCGGTTCTTCCTATACAAGCACAACATATATACCAATCTGTATTATCGATTGATGTTACCGAGCTTACTGGTTTGGATGATTTACATCACGCTTCTGGTGTGATAAAGGAAGCTGAAGATTTAGCTGCCGATTTATATGGATCAAAGTCCTGTTTTTTTCTTGTCGGTGGTTCTACTGTAGGGAACTTAGCTATGATTATGGCAACGTGCGAAGAGGGAGATACAGTTCTAGTTCAAAGAAATAGCCATAAATCAATTATAAATGGATTAAAATTAGCGAAGGTAAATCCTATATTTATAGAACCTAACTACGATGATCACGCTCAAATAGCCACCTGCCTAGACGAATCTCTTGTAATTGACACATTAAAAAAGTATAAGAATGCAAAAGCTTTAATTATGACAAGACCAAATTATTATGGATATACGAGTTCAATAAAAAAAATTGTTGAAGTTGCACACAAGTTGAATGTAGTAGTGCTAGTTGATGAAGCTCATGGAGCCCACTTTGGCCATCACACGTCAATGCTACCTAATTCGGCGATTGATTATCACGCAGATATTGTAGTTCAATCAGCGCATAAGACATTACCTGCGATGACAATGTCCTCTTATTTACATTACAATAGTAAATTAGTTGATATAAATAAACTAAAGTATTACTTACAGCTTTTTCAATCGAGTAGTCCTTCTTATCCATTAATGGCATCTCTTGATTTGGCAAGGTTTTATTTAGCTAAACTTCCGGAAGTTGACTTAGCGATGACTTTAAAACTAATTGGAGATTTCAAAAAAGTGCTAAATGAAATTCCACAGCTAAAAGTAGTCGAAAGTGCCGAGTACAAAATTGATCCTTTGAAGGTGACGATTCAATCTCGTTGTCAATTAACTGGTTTCGAACTACAAAAATTATTAGAGACAGAAGGTATTTATACTGAACTTGCAGATCAGTGTAATGTTTTATTTGTACTGCCATTAACAATAAATACTGATCTTATTTCAGTGGCAAAAAACATCAAGGATAAGCTTAAAGGAAAGAAAGTAAACGTAAACCGAATGAAGATATTCAATAAATTTGAAAGTAAAGTATCAAGCTTAGATCTTACATATGCTGAGATGGAACAAATGGATATAGAAGTAGTACCTCTAGAAAAAGCTTTAGGGAAAGTAATCTCTGAAGATATCATTCCTTATCCACCTGGTATCCCATTATTAATAAGCGGTGAAAAAATTGAAAAAGCCCATCTTGAACGTTTATTTGCATTAAAGAAAGCGGGCGCTTACTTTCAAGGAAAAGATGTTTTCACCTATGGACTGAAAGTTTATAAAACAGATGAAACGAGGGACAGCTATGAATAATAAGTTTATTACATTTGAGGGCGGCGAGGGAGCAGGGAAGACTTCTGTTATATCGGAGTTATCTAAATTCCTCGAAGGTGCGGGTTTCAATTTAATAACTACGAGAGAACCTGGTGGTATTAAAATTGCCGAAAACATTCGTCAAATAATCTTAGATCCGAATAATACTGCCATGGATGGAAGAACAGAGGCACTTTTATATGCCGCTGCAAGGCGACAACATTTAGTTGAAAAGGTTATACCTGAGCTAAACTTAGGTAAAATTGTTCTCTGTGATAGATTTTTAGATAGCAGCTTAGTTTATCAGGGGATAGCTAGAAAAATCGGTTTAGATGAAATTTTTTCGATAAATAACTTTGCTATTGAAAATTGTATGCCAAAGCTGACATTTTACTTTGACATTGATCCCGAAATAGGGTTAGCTAGAATTGCCAAAAATAAAAATCGTGAAATCAATCGTTTAGACATGGAGAATTTAGATTTCCATTACAGTGTAAGAGAAGGATATTTAAAGCTATTAACAATGTTTCCGGAAAGAATTGTTAGCATAGATGCTAATAGGCCATTAGAAGAAGTGATAACAGAAACTAAAGAAAAGATAATGTCATACTTACAGGTAATGTAATGGTTATTTAGAAAGGTGCAGTATCTCTTAAATATCAAAAGGAGATCAGTCTAAAAACGTTATCTAAGAAGTAAGTTCAACTAAGATCAATATCTAAACTTTCTTGTTTTGAAGGCTTTTTCACATGTTTATAATATTTAGTGGGCTAACTGATACAGCATTTTTTAAGATGAGGTTACAACATAGGTTCTTTTTGGGACATCTGTTATAATAGGGATAATAAAGAACACGATCATTAATAATAGATATTAATTTCTCGAAGGAGGTCAACGAATGAAACTTGTTGTAGCAGTTGTCCAGGATAAAGATAGTAGTAACCTAGCAAACGCCCTAGTGAAGGGAAATTTTAAAGCTACGAAACTTGCAAGTACCGGTGGTTTTTTAAAAGCAGGAAACACAACTTTTATTGTGGGTACAGAAGACGAAAATGTTAAAGATGTCTTAACAATTATTAAAGACAATTGTAAAAATAGAGATCAATTAGTTGCACCAATTTCACCGATGGGTGGAAATGCGGATTCTTATATTCCTTATCCAGTAAATGTTAAAGTTGGTGGTGCTACTGTGTTTGTATTGCCTGTTGACCAATTTGAGAAATTTTAGGTGTTGGAAAAATGACTTGGAAGCAGATTTCTGAAACTCAAGAAAAAGTAGTGAAAATTATAACAAATAGTATTCGAAAGCAACGCTTATCTCATGCTTATTTATTTGATGGACCAAAGGGAACTGGAAAAAGAGATGTTGCACTACAATTGGCAAAGACATTTTTTTGTAAAAGAAATGAGGAACAAGATCCTTGTGAAACTTGTTCTGATTGTAAAAGGATTACATCAGGTAATCACCCAGATGTTCATATTATTCAACCAGAAGGACAAACGATTAAAATTGAACAGATTCGTCATTTAAAGAAGGAATTTTCGTACCGGGGGATGGAATCGGTACGAAAGTTTTATATTATTGAAGATGCCGAAAAAATGACGATTAGTGCTGCCAATGGTCTGTTAAAGTTTTTAGAAGAGCCAGATGGTCAATCTATTGCAGTTTTAACAACAGCTGAGGTTCACCGTATTTTAAGCACAATTTTATCGAGGACACAAATTCTTTCTTTCGTCCCGTTGACACCGCAAAAGTTAATGGAAAATCTTGAAAATAACGGGGTAAAAAAGCCACTAGCTAAGCTTTTGGGTCAATTGACCAATGACTTGGAGGAAGCTTACCAGCTTTACCATGATGATTGGATTGCACAAGCCCGCGCCATAGTGATACAATTAGGAGAAGAAGTGTGTACGAGACCACATCAAGTCATGCTTACTTTACAAGAAAGTTGGTTTACTCATTTTAAAGAGAAGAATCAACTTAATTTAGGCTTAGATATATTGTTACTATGGTATCGTGATGTTTTACGAACTTTATTAGCAAATGAAGATCAACTAGTCTTTGTTGATCAGATTGATAAATTAGAACAACATGCATTAAAGAGCTCACAGCGAAAAGTTAGTCAGCATATGGCTGCTATTTTGGAAGCGAAGAGACGTCTAAGTGCAAATGTAAATCCTCAACTGTTAATGGAGCAATTAATGATGAGGTTACAGGAGGGATAGTATAGTGCATCAAGTAGTCGGTGTTAGATTTAAAAAAGCGGGAAAAATATATTATTTCTCCCCTGAAGATATAGACGCACAAAAAGGTGAGCTAGTAATTGTTGAGACTGCTCGAGGGATAGAGTATGGCAAGGTCGTCATTGGTAGGAAAGTTGTTGGTGACCAAGACGTAGTATTTCCTCTTAAAAAGGTAGTGCGAATTGCTAATGAAAAAGATCGAACTACTGTAGAAGAGAATAAAATCGCTGCGAAAGAAGCTTTTGAGGTATGTTCCGAAAAAATCCAAGAGCATAACCTAGACATGAAGCTTGTTGACGTTGAATATACGTTTGATCGAAATAAAGTACTATTTTATTTCACAGCTGATGGTAGGATAGACTTTAGGGAGCTAGTGAAAGATTTAGCGGCTATTTTTCGGACAAGAATAGAACTTAGGCAAATTGGTGTTAGAGATGAAGCGAAAATGTTAGGTGGCATTGGTCCTTGTGGTAGAATTTTATGTTGCTCATCTTTTCTCGGTGATTTTGAGCCAGTTTCTATTAAAATGGCAAAAGACCAAAGCTTATCACTTAATCCAACAAAGATATCTGGTTTATGCGGAAGATTAATGTGTTGTTTAAAGTATGAGAATGATAATTATGAAACTGCTAAAAAACAACTGCCTGATATTGGAAAGTCTATCGTCACAGGGCATGGTAAAGGTCGAGTCGTTGGCTTAAATATATTAGAACAGCTTGTTCAAGTTGAGCTAATTGATGAGCGTATCATGGAATATACTCTTGACGAGTTAATAAATGAAGGTGCATTACCTACTCATACCACAAATATTGAGGTGTAAAGTAAACGTGGATAAAAAAGGGGTCTTTTCACGAGTAAGTCTTATGGAAGAAAAAATAGGTGGCCTTTATCGTGAATTAGGGGAGCTAAAAGAACATTTAGCGCTCCTTTTAGAAGAGAATCAACATCTTAAGATTGAAAATGACCATCTACGTTCTCGGATCGAAAAAGCAGCTGAACAAGAGCAAGAAGAAGTAAAAGAAACAAAAGAAGATGAAGAAAAAATTGATATAGGTGAAGGTTATGATAACTTAGCGAGACTATATCAAGAAGGATTTCATATTTGTAACCTTCATTACGGAAGTATCCGTAAAGAAGGGGATTGTCTATTTTGCCTGTCGTTCTTAAATAAAAAGTGAATTTTTTGGAGATAGACTGCATTGGTCTATCTCTTTTCTATTGTTGAAAGATTTGGTTTATGAGGGAATTTTATTGCGAGAAAATTTGGTGGTCTGGCAACTATAAGTATTGTTTTGATATAATCAACATTATCAAGTATTTGAGAGGAATTTATAATGGTAAAAATCGAGCAAGATGAACGAATTGACTACTTACCTAATGAAAAATTAAAAATAATTCAAAGTCCAGATGTTTTCTCTTTTTCCATGGATGCAATTCTTTTAGCGAAGTTTTGCTATGTACCAATACAGAAGGGGAAGATTATTGATCTTTGCACTGGTAATGGTGTTATTCCCCTCATTTTAAGCGAGCGAAGTAAAGCTGACATAATCGGTGTAGAAATTCAAGAACGTCTTTATAAAATGGCATTCCGGAGTGCACAGTTAAATGGGAGGCATGAGCAGCTAAATTTTATTCATGAAGATATAAAAGACATTGATAAAACATTAACAAGAGGAAGTTTTGATGTCGTAACATGTAATCCTCCATATTTTAAAAATGTAACCGAAAAAGATTGGAATGAAAATCATCATTTTGCCATTGCTCGCCATGAAATATATTGTACTCTAGATGATGTAATCCGGATTAGTAGTGAGCTTGTAAAACAAAAAGGGAAAGTGGCCATCGTTCATCGTCCTGACCGCTTAATTGATATAATTATGATTATGAGAAAATACCATATAGAACCAAAACGGATTCAATTTATACATCCCAAAAAAGAAAAGGAAGCAAATATCCTATTAATAGAAGGGATAAAAAATGGAAATCCAGGAATAAAGATATTACAACCACTATTTGTTTATGATAACGACAATACTTATACAAAACAATTTAGTGATGTGTATTTTTCTTGATATAAATTGATTTGGTGCTATGTATAGTCGTGGTCGAACCTCACTTAACTTAGTTTATCAAAAAAGTTTGAAACAAAAGAAAAGGTTATTAAAAACAGAGTATGCAATTAAAAGGTTATGAATAAAATCAATGCAGTGGTTATTTATAGGGAGGTTAATTTTATCAATGTGGATACAAAAAAGCTTTCGTAATGAAGAAGAAGGAGTCTTATATTTGGTTCCTACTCCCATTGGCAATCTAGAAGATATAACGTATCGAGCCTTAACAATTTTAAAGGAAGTAGATCTTATTGCTGCTGAAGATACAAGGCAAACAAGAAAGCTTTGCAATTACTTTGAAATCGTAACAAAGCTTGTTAGCTATCATGATCATAATAAACAATCTAGTGGCTTTAAGTTAGTAGAAGAAATAAAGGCTGGTAAGAAGGTGGCTTTAGTAAGCGATGCCGGCATGCCAGCAATTTCAGATCCAGGTTATGAATTAGTTGTAAGCTGTATTGAAGAAAAAATACCAGTCATTCCGTTACCTGGAGCCAATGCAGCATTACCTGCCCTCATAGCTTCAGGCTTCCCTACAGATAATTTTTATTTTTATGGATTTTTGCATCGACAAAAAAAAGATAAGAAAAAGCAACTAGAAACACTAAGAAATATTCAATGCCCAATTATTTTTTATGAGTCTCCACATCGCATAAAAGATACGTTAAAACTACTGCTAGACCAATTAGGTGACAGAAAAATTTCCGTTTGCCGAGAATTGACAAAGAAGTTTGAGGAATTCATTAGAGGAAATGTAAGTGAATTAATAAGCTACTATGAACAAGAAGATCCAAGAGGCGAATATTGTCTAATTTTAGAAGGATCTTTAGAAGAAGAGACTGCCACCAATTCACAGTGGTGGCACGATTTATCGATAGAACAGCATATTGATCACTACATTGCCATTCAGCTGTCTTCCAAGGAAGCAATTAAGCAAGTAGCAAAGGATCGTAACCTTCAAAAGCGAGAAATATATCAAATTTATCATCAGGAAGATTAAAAAAAGGCTGACGAAAATCGTCAGCCAACTCTTTGTATTATTTTGTTGTTTTCCCAACGAAGTTTTGAAGCTCAGCAATAATTTCTTGAGCACCACTTGGGCTTAAAATTATTTTTCCGCCAGCTAAAGATAAGTTATCGTCATTAACCTCACCAGTAATTTGGCAAGTCATATTAGGCTTGTATTTCTTTAAGATAATTCTGTCGCCATCAACATATATTTCTAAAGCGTCCTTCTCTGCGATATCAAGTGTACGACGAAGCTCGATTGGAATAACCACGCGTCCTAATTCATCAACTTTACGAACAATTCCTGTAGATTTCATTTAATTTCTCCTCCTAGGTTTTGGGTAATATTTATCGTCTAATTCATCATTTTTCGACAATTTTCTCTATGAATTTAGAATACCAGTGTTTCCAAAAGAAGTCAATTAATTTTATTCAAATTTTTACTAGTTTTGTAGAATTTTAATTGATGTTTATATAGGAAAGTTGATATAACAATATTCTTGTTTCGTTTTATGTATCATGATTTCAATTGATTAGTAATAAACTGCAATTTCTTTTTACAATTTTTTATTTTTTTTATAAAAATAGCCATTTGTTATTTCGACAAAACTTTTAGTAATAGCAAAATAATTCGACAAAAATCACAGCAATAAAAAATGTGAAATTGGGTATACTTGACATGAGTTACACTTTTAGATATATTTTTGCAAAAGGAATTGAACAAATTATAAAGAACCTTTAGAATTGAGTTAGCATTCTATAAACATTTCCGTTGAAAAGATAAGTAAAAAGGAAATCCTATCTATGATTTTAGGATTTAGCGGATCACTTCCGCATCTTTATTCATAGGCAGAGAGCCAGGGGAGCTGAAAACTGGTATAGGTGGAACTTTTGAAAATGGTCTTGGAGGAATTTCCTTCGAGTTACATTGTAATAAGGGGGGGACGTGGACTAAGCGTTAATTAGTTAAAAGTTATATTTAGTAACTTTCTGAGCCTTGTTTTCGTGAGAAACAAGGGAAATTGGGTGGTAACACGTGAGAATTTATCTCTCGTCCCTTTATAGGGCGGGGGTTTTTTTATGTCTAAAAACATACGCTCGCCTTAGACATTAGTTATATATTGAAATTTGGGAGGAAGTATTATGTCGAAAAAAACGTTCTATTTAACAACACCAATTTATTATCCTAGTGACAAGCTCCATATTGGTCATGCGTATACAACTGTGGCTGGAGATGCCATGGCAAGGTATAAGCGTCTACGTGGATTTGATGTCATGTATTTGACTGGAACAGATGAGCATGGACAGAAAATTGAGCGAAAAGCTGCTGAAAAAGGAGTTAGTCCTCAAGAATTCGTTGATGGCATTGTAACTGGTATTCAAGATTTATGGGGTAAGTTAGACATTTCCTATGATGATTTCATTCGTACGACAGAACCGAGACATAAGGAAATTGTACAAAAAATATTTCAACAACTTCTTGATCAAGGCGATATCTACCTTGACGAATATGAAGGTTTGTATTGTACACCTTGTGAATCGTTTTACACTGAAAGACAATTAAAGGACGGGAATTGTCCTGATTGTAATAGAGCAGTTGAGAAAGTGCGAGAGAAATCTTATTTCTTTAAAATGAGTAAATACGCTGACCGACTTTTAAAGTATTACGAGGACAACCCAGGTTTTATTCAACCAGAGTCTAGAAAAAATGAAATGATTAATAATTTTATTAAACCTGGCCTAGAAGATCTTGCGGTTTCTAGAACTTCTTTTGAGTGGGGGGTAAAAGTCACTAGTGACCCTAAGCATGTTATCTATGTATGGATTGATGCTCTTTCCAACTATATTACCGCATTAGGTTATGGATCGGAAAATCAAGGTAAGTATGATAAGTACTGGCCGGCAGATGTTCATTTAGTAGGAAAAGAAATCGTTCGATTCCATACAATATACTGGCCAATTATGTTAATGGCGCTTGACCTTCCATTACCTAAAAAAGTATTTGGACATGGTTGGCTTTTAATGAAAGATGGGAAAATGTCAAAATCGAAGGGTAATGTAGTTGACCCAGTGCCACTGATCGATCGATATGGTCTAGATGCTTTACGCTATTATTTACTTCGCGAAGTTCCATTCGGCTCAGATGGAGTGTTTACACCAGAAAGCTTCGTGGAAAGAGTAAACTTCGATTTAGCCAATGACTTAGGAAATTTATTAAATAGAACGGTAGCAATGATCAACAAATACTTTAATGGTGTAATCCCTGTGTATATAAAGAATGCAACAAGCGTTGATGCTAATCTAGTTAGCCTTGCTGAAGAGACAGTCAAAAAAGTTGAGGCAGCGATGGAGGACATGGAGTTTTCTGTGGCATTGTCAGCTATTTGGCAGCTTGTAAGCCGAACAAATAAATATATTGATGAAACACAGCCATGGGTTTTGGCGAAGAATGAAGAAAATAAAGAGCAACTCGGTTCAGTGCTGTATCATTTAGCTGAATCACTACGCTACGTTTCTGTTTTGATCCAACCATTTATGACGAGTACACCAAAGAAAGTTTGGGAGCAATTAAGCATCACTGAGGAAGGAACAGCTTGGGCTAGTCTAGAACAGTTTGGCCAACTGCCATCGGGCGCAAAAATAGCTAAAGGTGAACCTATATTCCCAAGGCTTGAAGTAGCTGAAGAAGTAGCGTTCATTACTGAAATGATGCAAGGGCCAGAACCAAAGGTTGAGGAAGTAGAAGTGGCTGTTGAGGCACCTAATACTGAGGAAATTACGATAGAGGACTTTATGAAAGTTGACCTAAGGGTTGCTGAAGTTATTAAAGCTGAACCAGTAAAAAAAGCAAAGAAGCTCTTAAAAATTCAGCTTGATTTAGGTTACGAACAACGACAAGTCGTGTCAGGTATTGCTGAGCATTATAAACCGGAAGAACTCGTAGGTAAGAAGGTAATTTGCGTAACGAACTTAAAGCCAATTGAACTTCGAGGTGAGCTATCCCAAGGTATGATTTTAGCTGCTTCTCAAAACGGCAAACTAACACTCGCAACCATCGAACAATCACTGCCAAACGGTTCACAGGTGAAATAATAGTAGGTAGAATTCAGAATGTAGAATGTAACTGTCTTGAGCTTAACTTTGAAGCCTTGCCGATTACATTCTACATTTAAAAGTGGAGGTTTTGCTAAATGTTATTTGACACGCATGCACATTTAAATGCGGATCAGTTTGAAGAAGATGTTGCAGATGTTATCAGGCGGGCGCAAGTAGAAGGAGTTTCAAATATCGTCGTCGTCGGTTTTGATGAAAAGACGATCAAAGGTGCGCTTAGGTTAGCTGAGGAGTATGATTTTATCTATGCAGCAGTAGGGTGGCATCCTGTTGATGCAATTGATATGAAGGATGAACATATAGCTTGGCTTGAAGAGTTAGCGTCACATCCCAAAGTAGTCGCTTTAGGTGAAATGGGGTTAGACTATTATTGGGATAAATCACCTAAAGATATTCAAAAAGAAGTTTTTAGAAGACAGATTCAATTAGCTAAAAAAGTAAAATTACCAATAATTATTCATAATAGAGATGCTCATGAGGATATTGTGAAAATTCTTAAAGAGGAAAATGCTAGCGAGGTTGGTGGAATTATGCATTGTTTTGCAGGTAGTTATGAAATCGCTAAACAGTGTATAGATATGAATTTTTATATATCATTTGGCGGCCCAGTAACATTTAAAAATGCAAAACGGCCAAAAGAAGTGGTTAAAAATCTTCCACTAGATCGTTTATTAATTGAAACCGATTGTCCGTATTTGGCACCACACCCATATAGAGGAAAGCGCAATGAGCCGAGTTATGTTAAACTAGTAGCTGAAACAATTGCCGAGATAAAAGAAATGACTTATGAAGAAGTTGTCGAGATTACTAATCAGAATGCAAAGAAACTTTTTGCTATAAAATGACAGGTTTTTTTGTCGGATTTTTTGGAGGCTTGTCTATTAGAAACTTCTTCTAGTTAGTTCTACAATCGAAAAAACATGCATATGCTAGTCTTGTCGAAGACTTTTTGTTCCTTTTTTGATCGTTTTTATGGATAATCTTACGTAAGACTTCTGGGAGGGGGAATTTTAATATTTGACAAGACGAGCATAACTGTATATAATTCGGTCCTTAGAAGGGGGAGTTTAAAACTATGATAGTAAACATGAAAAAACTTTTTTCTAACTGTTTAACTGGAAAAAGGTTAATCATGTCCATCGTTAGTATGATATTACTAGTAGGTGTCGTTAGTGTTTCAGCTTATGAACTAACAAAAACATCTGTTACATTAGTAATAAATGGGGAAGAAACAATCCTCAAAACTCATGCCAAGACTGTAGATGAACTAATGTTGGAGAATGATATTTTAGTAGGGGATCATGACTTTATTGAACCAGCGCTGGATACTCGTTTAATAAAAGATGTCAATGTAGTATGGATTCCTGCAAAGTTAGTCTATTTAACAAATAATGGTGAAAAGCTACCAGTATGGACCACATCTGATACGATACAAGAATTAGTTGCAGAGTTAAATATAGAAGTTGGGGAACATGATAAAATCGAGCCGACTCTAGAATCTGCTCTTGTAGAAGATATGAAAATTACTTACGAGTCCGCCTTTGCCGTTACTTTACGAAGTGATGGTAAGGAAAAAGAAGTGTGGACGACTTCGACAACTGTCGCTGACTTTTTAGAAGCAGAAGACATTGTTCTAGGAGAGCTTGATCGAGTAGAGCCATCACAAGTAGAAATTGTAAAAGCTAATACAGACATCAATATCATTAGAGTACAAAAGGTCACCGATGTTGTGGAAGAAGCAATTAACTTTGCAACGGTAACGAGAAATGATGATTCACTTACTCGGGGTACCGAACGAGAAGTACAATCTGGTCAAACCGGTAAGATTGCAAAGCATTATGAAGTAATAATAGAAAATGGTGAAGAAGTTTCACGGGAATTAGTGAAAACAGAAACTGTTCTAGAAAGTAAAGACCGTATTGTAGCTGTTGGAACAAAACAAGTAGCACCAAAAGTGACACAAGAGGTATCCCGTGGCGGGACAGCTGGAGATTGGCTTACATTTTCTTCTACAGCCTATACAGCGTCTTGTGATGGTTGCTCAGGAGTGACAGCTACTGGGATAAATTTAAAGGCTAATCCAGGTAGTAATGTTGTTGCTGTTGACCCTAATGTGATTCCCTTAGGTTCAATTATTGAAATTAAGCATAATGGTAGAATCCTAGGCCAATATAAAGCAGCAGATACTGGTGGAGCGATATCAGGTCGTAAAATTGATATTTTCATGGCTGAACGTAGCGATGCACTTAGATGGGGTCGTAAAAATGTTCAGGTACGAATTGTAAAATAGCTTTGCTAAAAGGGGGTGACACAGTCATCCTCTTTTTCTTTCTTTAACTAATGAATTGCTATCCTTTTCTTGTTTCAATAAGTTAGACGCTATATACTATGAGTTAGTTTCATTTTAAAATAATGTTTTTTCGAATTGTTCATCTAGAGGTAAATTCGAAATTTTACATCTATATCGTATATCGTTTAAACCGGAGGATTTATGAAAATAAAAGAAATTATTGTCGTTGAGGGCAGGGATGATACAGTAGCTATCCAGAGGGCCGTAGATGCCGATACAATTGAAACGAATGGCTCTGCCATAGGGAAACAAGTAATTGAGCAAATTAAGCTAGCTAGGGACCGTAGAGGCGTTATAGTTTTAACAGACCCAGATTATCCTGGAGAGAGAATTAGAAAGATTATTGCTCAGAAAGTACCAGGCTGCAAGCATGCCTTTTTACCAAAAAAAGACGCTCTTTCTAAAAAGGGCGATGACCTTGGTGTTGAAAATGCCTCTCCAGAAGCCATTCGCTTATCGTTAAGAGATGCGCAACAAGAAGAAGAGGAATGGGTTGAACAAGTTAGTTTGGAGGAACTTCTAGCATTGGGGTTAATTGGTGGAAAAAAAGCAAGGAGTCGACGAGAACATTTAGGTGATTTATTGAAGATAGGATATACAAATGGGAAACAGCTTTATAAAAGATTAATTATGTTTAAAATAAGAGCAGAAGAGTTTTCAGAAGCATTGTCTATAGTGTTAAAGGAGGAAAATGTAATTGAATAAGGATATTGCAACACCTAATCGAACCAAGGAAATTTTAAAAAAATATGGGTTTTCCTTTAAGAAAAGTTTAGGACAAAACTTTTTAATTGATACGAATGTATTAAATAATATCGTTGATTGTGCAGACTTACAGCCAGACTCTGGGGCGATAGAAATCGGTCCAGGAATAGGGGCACTTACAGAGCAACTTGCAAAACGATGTGAAAGAGTAGTTGCTTTTGAAATTGACCAACGGCTTCTACCGATCCTAAACGAAACACTAGCGCCTTATCCACATGCAACTGTCATTCATTCAGATGTATTAGAAGCTGATTTACATAGTGTAATAAGCGATAATTTCTTGGTAGGCCAAGATTTAATGGTAGTAGCTAACTTACCTTACTATGTTACGACACCAATTTTAATGAGTCTTCTTGAAAAGAAATTGCCAATTAGAGGGATAGTTGTCATGATTCAAAAAGAAGTAGCTGAACGGATTGCGGCAAAACCTGGCACGAAGAATTATGGATCCTTGTCAATTGCTGCTCAATACTATGCAAAAGCTACGACAGAGATGATTGTCCCGAAAACAGTATTCGTTCCGCAACCAAATGTAGATTCTGCAGTATTAAAGCTTACAATAAGAGATGAGCCTGCAGTAAAAGTTAAAGACGAACAATTCTTCTTTGCGCTTATCAGAGCCAGCTTTGCACAACGAAGAAAAACGTTAATAAATAATTTGACTCATAACTTATTTACAAAAGCAGAAAAAGAGAAAGTTGAATTTGCTTTAATGAATTGTCAAATTGATCCGACGCGTAGAGGAGAAACATTAAGTATAGAGGAATTTGCGCTACTCGCTAATACACTTTGTCCCGAATAATTTATGCAAGTGAACCTATCTTATAATCACGTTTTACACCCTCGCTCATAGCCTATAGGTGAGGAGGTGTGTTTTTTGAGTTTGAAGGTCGGTGATTTTGTTACTCGTAAATCATACGGTAATGATTTATTGTTTCGGATATTAAAAATAGATGAAAACCGCGTAGAAATCGTCGGTGAGGAAATTCGCTTGATTGCAGATGCTCCTTTATCTGATTTAACCTTTGTTTCTGATGTGGAAAGAAATACTCATATAGTTGAAGAAAAGAAGAGATCAGAGAGTTGCTATCGCTTATTTAGGCAAGATAGTAGGCTTATGCGAAATAGAAATCAGTATGAAATGACAGGTGGGTATACTAATAATAGTTCTTATTTCGAATTACCTGGACGAATCCTTCACATTGATGGCGATCCTGTTTATTTGAAGAAGTGTACGGATCTTTATGAAAAGTTAGGTGTGCCTGTTTCTGGAGCTCATATGCAGGAAAAAGAGATGCCACTTCAAATAACATCACTTTTAGAAATGGTTAGACCAGACATTCTAGTCATTACAGGTCACGATGCTTATATGAGAAGTAAAGGTGAACAGAATGAAGTAAAAGCTTACCGTAATACAAAGTATTTTGCAGAGGCAGTTAGAGAGGCGCGGAAGTTTGAACCTCATATGGATAATTTGGTTATTTTTGCAGGTGCTTGTCAGTCTTACTTTGAAACCTTAATAAGAGCTGGGGCTAACTTTGCAAGTTCTCCGGATCGAATAAATATTCATGCCTTAGATCCCGTGTATATTGCAGCAAAGGTTAGTTTAACACCATTTATGGATAGTGTTAGTATTTGGGAATTGCTTAGAAATACGTTAACAGGAGAAAAGGGTCTAGGTGGTGTTGAAACAAAAGGGCTTTTGCGTAGAGGGATGCCAGTAAAATATATCGATGATAGAGGATAGCCAGTAGAAAGAAGGAGCAGTGTGCTCTTTCTTTTTTCATTTGAAAAAGTATTACATAAATTCCTAACTTTTAAGCCATAATAACATTGTGAGAAATAAGTCAAAAAAAGTTGAATAAATATTGTTGACAAATAATTTGTTTACTTGCTATAATTTAGTTTTTGTTTGACATTATTATTCGATTGTGTTACACTTTATATAAGTGAGGTGGTTTCAACAATGGGAAAAACATTAGTTGATATTAAGCGAACGCTAGACGCGAATATTGGGAAGAGAATTACAATCAAAGCGAATGGTGGCCGTCGTAAGACGATTGAACGTTCTGGTTTTCTTGAAGAAACGTACCCGTCTGTATTCATTATTAAGTTGGATGAAGATCAAAATGCCTTTGAAAGAGTGTCATATAGTTATGCAGACGTTTTAACAGAAACGGTGCAATTAACGGTTTGTGAGGAAGAAATACCTTTTGCTGTAGAGGTTAAATAGTCATTTGTGAAAAAAGAGGTATACTCATTTAGGTCTGACTTCTCCCTAGAAAAGTATTTACTACCGTTTAAGCGGTGATGAAAATGCTTTTTAAGGGAGGTGCCTGACCTTCTATTTATGAGTATACCTCTTTTTTTGTTTTCTATCAGCGCTTTTTATTGCGCAAGCCTTCCAGACATAAGTTGGATAACAGCGCGGTGAAGCCTGAAATTTACATACTCGGTTAAGAGAGACATTCTCATAACGATTGTTCATATAGGGGATAATATTACGGTCGTAGCACGACAAGTAAAGGAGTTGTTTTTATGGCTAAAAGGCGAGGAATTATGTCTGAGCAATTTAAAGTTGAACTTGCTAAAGAGCTTGGGATTTACGACACTGTCCAAAAAGAGGGTTGGGGCGGAATTCGCTCTCGTGATGCTGGAAATATGGTTAAACGTGCAATTGAAATTGCCCAAGAGCAACTTGCTGGAAACGCCCGAAAATAAACAAAAGACTTCGATGTTACGACAGGCTGGCCCATTTATGAGAAATTCTCATAAATGGGGCGGCTTTTTTTATGGAGATTACTTGATACAGTTGATTTATCATTAGTGTGTTTTGAATTACTGTGATATCTATAAACATTAAGTTTTAAATGCTACACTATTAATGGTTATATACTTAAAGAGACTCGGTTATGCTTATATAAAAATAATTACGAAGATACTTGAAAAAATTGTCACGAAATAGGGTGGTTTACGTCGACAACAAGTGATAAAATAGCGTAAGCATATGGACATAGAAGGTGAAAAAACGATGAAAATATCAATTAAGGCTCCAGCAAAAATAAACTTGTCTCTAGACGTCCTTCAAAAAAGGGAAGATGGCTACCATGAAGTAGAGATGATTATGACCACGGTTGATCTAGCTGATCGAATTGAACTAACGTTGTTGGAAGAAAATAAGATTATTATTGACGTATCAGAAGGTTTTGTCCCGAGTGACAACCGAAACTTAGCATTTCAAGCCGCACAACTATTGAAAGATCGCTTTAATGTTGAAAAGGGCGTACGAATTGCAATCCAAAAAAATATCCCTGTATCGGCAGGTTTAGCAGGAGGTAGCAGTGATGCTGCGGCTACTCTTAGAGGGCTTAACGAACTTTGGAGCCTAGGTTTAAGTTTGGATGAACTCGCAATTTTAGGGGCTAAAATTGGTTCAGATGTTTCATTCTGTGTGTATGGTGGAACAGCGTTAGCTACTGGAAGAGGAGAAAAAATTAAACATATTGCTGCCCCCCCTCCTTGTTGGATTATTCTAGCTAAACCTCCGATAGGAGTGTCTACTGCAGAAATTTATCGTAATCTAAAACTTGAAGACCTTTCTCATCCTGATATTATGAAGATGATTTCAGCTATTGAAGGTCGCGATTATGAAGAAATTTGTGGGCAACTAGGCAATGTTCTTGAGACCGTAACGTTTAAGCTTTATCCTGAGGTTCAAAGAATTAAAGATCAAATGCTCCGCTTTGGAGCCGACGGTGTTTTGATGAGCGGGAGTGGGCCAACTGTTTTTGGGATCGTTAAACACGAATCAAGGATGTTACGTATCTATAATGGTCTAAGAGGTTTTTGTAATGATGTATATGCTGTTCGATTAATTGGAGAACGTTCCTATTGAAAAAATACGTATAAAAATGGTATATTACATTCAAACATTCGGATTTTTTGGAGGTAATTATGAAAAAGATTCGCCGAAGCGGTCGTTTAATAGACTTGACCAATCACTTAATACATAATCCCCATCAACTTATACCATTAACATATTTTGCGGAGCGTTATGAATCGGCCAAATCTTCAATTAGCGAAGATTTGGCAATTATTAAAGAAATTTTTGAAAGTCAGGAGACGGGACTTTTATTAACTGTTTCTGGTGCCAGTGGAGGAGTAAAGTATATTCCTACTGCTAGTAAAGTCGAGATGAGAAAATTTCTTACAGACTTATGTTCCAAGTTGGAGGACTCTAATCGTGTCCTACCAGGTGGTTATCTATATATGATGGATATTATAGGTAACCCTAGACTAATGAATGAAATTGGCCGTTATTTTGCAACACTGTTTGCCAATAATCATGTAGATGTCATCATGACAATGGCGACAAAAGGAATTCCTTTGGCCTATGCGGTTGCTACATATATGAATGTCCCTGTTTGTATTGTCAGACATGAACATCGTATTACGGAAGGCTCGCTCGTTAGTATAAATTACGTATCAGGTTCTACAAAAAGAATCCAAACGATGTCTTTAGCAAAAAGAAGTTTAAAAGAAGGTTCGAATGTCCTCATCATTGATGATTTTATGAAGGCTGGCGGAACGATAAAAGGGATGATTAATTTAGTTGAAGAATTTCAATCTAATGTCGTTGGAACTGGAGTTTTGGTAGAAGCTGATCATGTTGAAGAAAGATTAGTTGACAAGTATACATCAATGACACGGTTATCAGAAGTAAACACAAAGGAAAAATTAGTTAAGGTTGAGATAGGTAATTTTTTTGAAAAGTTGAACATACTCAAGGAGGAATAATGATGAAAGTTGTCCAAACAGAAAAAGCTCCTGCAGCAATTGGTCCATACTCACAAGGCATTGTTGTCAATAATATGTTTTATAGTTCAGGGCAAATTCCTTTAACCGCAAACGGTGAGCTAGTGGTTGGTGATGTCAAGGAGCAAACTCAACAAGTATTAAAAAATGTTGACGCTGTTTTGATGGAAGCCGGTGCGACTCGTGATACAGTAGTAAAGACAACGGTATTTATTAAAAATATGAACGATTTTCCGTTAATTAATGAAGTATATGAAAGTTACTTTTCTGCTCACAAACCAGCTAGATCTTGTGTAGAGGTGGCAAGACTTCCAAAAGATGTTCTGGTTGAAATCGAGGTAATAGCATTAGTTAAATAAGAATTCGTTTAAAGGCCGATTATAAGGCCTTTTTTTATGAACTTTTTGTGAACAATATGTAAAAATTAGAAAAAACTGATTTTTTTTTTGTTTTTTTGTATGAAAAAGAAGGAATATGAAAAAGTGCGTTGAATTTATAACTAGGACTTATTCATTTGGAAAAAGGTGGTGGCAGAAATGGAAGTAACAGACGTGAGACTACGCCGTGTGACAACGGAAGGACGCATGCGTGCAATAGCATCCATTACGATTGATCATGAGTTTGTTGTTCATGATATCCGAGTTATTGATGGAAATAATGGGATGTTTGTAGCAATGCCAAGTAAGAGGACTCCAGATGGCGAATTTAGAGACATCGCTCACCCTATTTCTTCTCAAACGAGAGAGAAAATTCAATCAGCTGTTTTAGCTGAATATGAAAAGGCTGGAGACATTGAAGAAGTTGAATATGAAGAAGCAGGCGCTTCGTAACAACGAATACGAATGACCGAGGAATCATTTCCTTGGTCATTCTTTTTTTATGATGAGGAATGGGCAAAAAACAAGATGATCTTTAATGGATTTTTTCTCTTCCTTGTGAATGAGCTTCAATTTCGTTAGCAAGAAAATAATGTATTTTAAAGAATTGTGATTGTTAGCTTGAAATAGCAACGTTTTTGAGATATATTCGTAATGGAAAAAAAGAACCTTTGGAGGGTAGCTATGAAGAATCGTTATGCCATTATTTTAGCGGCTGGTCAAGGGACTAGAATGAAATCCCGCCTATACAAAATACTTCATTCTGTTTGTGGTAAGCCTATGGTGCAACATGTAGTTGATCAAGTCTCTCAAGTTGGTATGGATCGAACTGTTGTTGTTGTGGGGCATGGAGCAGAAAAAGTAAAAGAACAGTTAGGTGACGAAATCACTTATATTTTACAAGAAGAACAATTAGGGACTGGTCACGCAGTAATGCAAGCTGAGACATTGTTAAAAGATAAAGAAGGCGTGACGGTAGTATTGTGCGGTGACACACCTCTTATCACAAAAGAGACAATCGAATCTCTCATAATGTATCATGAACAACACAATGCGAAAGCTACCATTCTTACAGCAAAAGCAAGTGACCCTACGGGATACGGGAGAATTGTCCGAGATAGACAAGGGGCAGTTCAGCGAATTGTTGAACATAAAGATGCAAGTAATGAAGAGCGGTCAATAACAGAGATAAATACAGGAACATACTGTTTTGATAATGCAGCCTTATTTGAGGCTTTAAGACATGTTGGTAATAAAAATGTTCAAGGCGAATATTACCTTCCAGATGTAGTTGAAATACTGCAGAGGCAAAGCGAGTTAATAGCAGCTTATCAAACGGATAGCTTTGATGAGACGCTAGGTGTAAATGATCGTGTTGCTTTAGCCAGCGCAGAAGAAATTATGAGAAAGCGTATAAATGAAGCGCATATGAGAAATGGTGTAACACTTACTGATCCAAACAACACTCATATTGGCGCTGAAGTAATGATTGGAACTGACACAATCATCAAGCCAGGAACGATGATTACAGGAAAAACTGTTATTGGAAGCGATTGTGAAATCGGTCCTAACACAGAAATAATTGACAGTTACGTTGGAGATAGAACAACTATTAAGCAGTCTGTAGTCTCCAAAAGTGAAATTGGAAATGAAGTAAGTATTGGCCCGTTTGCTCATATTAGGCCAGATTCACAAATCGGCGATGAGGTTAAAATTGGTAATTTTGTAGAAATAAAAAAATCAATGTTTGGAAAAGGTAGTAAAGCTTCACACTTAAGCTATATTGGTGATGCTGAGGTTGGTAGTAATGTAAATTTAGGTTGTGGCTCAATTACTGTTAATTATGATGGAAAAAATAAATTTTTAACGAAGATAGAAGATGGAGCTTTTGTAGGATGCAATTCAAATTTAATTGCTCCTGTTACGATTGGTAAAGATGCTTACATCGCTGCAGGTTCTACTATTACAAATGATGTACCAGAAAATGCTTTGGCTATTGCTCGTGAGAGACAAATTGTCAAAAATGAATATGTTACTAAATTAAAAGAAAAATAACATTAATAACTGAAAATATGGGGGTAAGTCTGACAATGGTTAAATATGGTGATCCAAGTTTAAAGGTATTAACGCTTAACTCAAATAGAAAGCTGGCAGATGAAATTGCAGAGAAAATTGGCATAGAGCTTTCGGTTAGTTCTGTTTCTAGATTTAGTGACGGAGAGGTACAAATCAATATTGAGGAAAGTATTCGTGGTTGTGATACGTTCGTTATTCAATCAACATCTGCTCCAGCAAACGAACATATTATGGAACTATTAATTATGATTGATGCCCTAAAACGAGCATCTGCAAAAACTATTAACGTTGTCCTTCCGTATTATGGATACGCACGTCAGGATCGTAAAGCAAGAGCACGTGAGCCAATTACTGCAAAGTTAGTGGCGAATTTGCTGGAAACTGCAGGCGCAACTCGTGTGATTACATTGGATCTACATGCGACCCAGATTCAAGGTTTCTTTGATATTCCCGTTGATCAGTTAGTTGGTGTACCACTACTTTCAGATTATTTCAAAGAAAAGCAAATGGATGATCTTGTAATTGTATCACCAGATCATGGTGGTGTAGTACGAGCTAGAAAGATGGCAGATCGTCTAAAGGCACCAATTGCGATTATTGATAAGCGCCGTCCAAAGCCAAATGTATCTGAAGTAATGAATATTGTTGGGAATGTTGAAGGGAAAACTTGTATTATCATTGATGATATTATTGATACTGCTGGTACGATTACTCTTGCAGCCAATGCATTAATTGAAAGTGGTGCGAAAGAGGTTTATGCTTGTTGTACTCATGCAGTGCTTTCTGGGCCTGCAATTGAAAGGATCGATAATTCAAAAATTAAAGAGCTAGTTGTAACAAATACAATTCCTTTAAGTGAAGATAAGTTAATTTCGAAAATTAAACCATTATCTGTGGCATCTTTAATTGCTAAAGCCATTATCCATGTTCACGAAGAGAGATCTGTTAGCCAACTTTTCGACTAAGTTTCTAGACTTAATTTATACCTCAATATATTTTTCTAGAATTTATTGGTTAAAAAACTACTGTAATGGGTAGACCATATAGAGAACGAAAAATACGAGGTGAAAAATATGAGTACTATGTTAAAAGCTATTAGTCGAGGCGATTTAAAGGGTTCAACATTGAGAAAGCTTCGAAATCAAGGGAGTGTTCCTGCAGTAGTCTATGGAAAGGACTTACCTAGTAAATCCGTTTCTATAGACGAAATAGAGTTCTTAAAGACTTTAAAGGTAGCAGGCAAAAATGGGATTATCTCATTGGCAACAGACGAAGAAACTTACGATGTAATTACTCACGATATTCAAAAAGAAAAGCTTAAGGGAAACATTATTCATATTGATTTCTATAAAGTCGATATGTCAGCGAAGATGGATGCCAATGTTGCTATTCATCTAGTAGGAGACTCAATTGGTGTGAAGGATGGCGGAATTATCCAACAAACATTATACGAAGTTTCTGTTCGCTCGTTACCAGCAGATATTCCTGAGTCGATTGAAATAGACATTAGTGACATGAGGATTGGCGATTCATTGCAAGTTAGAGACTTGCCAAACTTCGATAAGTATGAAATTAACAATGAACCTGAAGAAGGTATTATGACAATTTTACCTCCTGCCTTAATGAATGAACCTGATGAGCAACAGGAAATGGAAGACAAAGAAGAAGTACAAGCTGAGAAGGAAAACACAGCTCAAGAAGAATAGCCATAAAAAGGTGTAGCCGTAAGGTTATGCCTTTTTTAAGGTTTGATCTTCTAGTTTTTTATTTTAAAAATTTAATCTTACAAAGGATTTGTTGTACTTTTATCGAAATGGATAATAGAATGTATATGTGATACATAATGGAAAGTGAGGAAGAAGACGTGAAGTTAATTGTTGGACTTGGAAACCCTGGTAAAAAGTACGATGAAACAAGACATAATATCGGGTTTCATGTCATAGATGAATTAGCAAAAAGCTTAAAAATTACTTTAAACCAGGAAAAGTTTAAAGGTGTTTTTGGATTCGATACGATAAATGGAGAAAAAGTCTTCCTACTAAAACCGCTTACTTATATGAACTTATCAGGGGAAGCGGTTCGACCTTTAATTGACTTTTACAAAATCAGTATTGATGATGTTGTTGTTGTGTATGATGACTTAGATTTACCTCCAGGTAAAATCAGGTTAAGACAAAAAGGTGGTCATGGAGGCCACAATGGCATAAAATCATTATTAGCTCACCTCGGCACAGAACATTTCAAAAGAATAAGAGTAGGCGTAGGTAGACCAGAACCAGGAATTGCTGTCGCTAATTATGTGCTTAGTACTTTTAGACCTGATGAGAAGCAAGAGGTTGAGGAAGCAGTTTCTCAAGCTGTAAATGCATGTGAAAGCTGGCTAAGTAAAGATTTTTTAAATGTCATGAATAGTTTTAATTAAGTCTTATCGTTATCAATAAAACCGCCTACTTCTTTATGCATAGATAACCTCCATAATGTTCATACTATAATATGATTTTTTATATTTTATGCCGATCCGTGGTAAAAAGTATAGAGGGTATTATTATGATCTTTGTAGGGAGGAAATTGTATGGCAATCCACTACCGATGTCGCCATTGTGGGATTAGTGTAGGCAAAATAGAAGATCAAAATTTAGATAGTCAAAAGTTAGGCTTTCATCAATTAGATCATATTGAACGAACGGAAATGATTCAATATGACGAAAGTGGCGATATGCATGTAAACACGATTTGTGAGGACTGTCACGAAGCTCTTGATAGAAATCCTCAATTCCACGAAAACCAAACGTTTATTCAATAAAGATTGAAAATGAGTTTTTAAGATAAGGGTTTTAGCTTTGGTTTATACCAAAGCATTTTTCCACTTAATCACTTATTTATGAGGAACTGGCGGAAGAAATTTAATTTCAACTAGTAATTGAAATTAATAAAGAAAAGGCATGAGTAGCAGCCGAGTTTGAAAGGGGGAACATGGGCATTGTTAGGTTTAAAACGATTTTTTATTGAAGACGATGATGTTAGAGCAGTCTTGGACGGAATCGAGGCTCAGTTAAGCGAGCAGATGGTTTCTGGTTTGACGGGCTCGGCACGTACTTTATTACTAGCATCTGTTTATGAACAAACGAAAAGACCACAAATTGTAGTTACAAATAATTTATTTCAAGCCCAAAAGCTATATGATGATCTAGTTAGTCTAGTTGGAGAAGAACTTGTTTATCTATATCCTGTAAATGAACTTATCTCTTCGGAAATAGCTGTAGCGAGTCCGGAAATGAAAGGGCAAAGAATTGAAGCTTTAAATTATTGGAGTCAAACGAAAACCGGTATTGTCGTTACACCAATTGCTGGTCTAAGAAGATTATTGCCTCCTAAAGAGATATGGCAACAATGCCAGTTAAAGTTTAAAGTAGGCGAAGAAATCAATGTAGAAGAAAAGCTTAAAAAGCTTGTGCAAGCAGGCTTTCAAAGGTCAGAAATGGTTGCTTCCCCAGGGCAATTTAGTTTGCGCGGGGGGATTATCGATATATATCCACTAACTGAAGAAATGCCGTTGCGAATTGAATTATTCGATACAGAGATAGATTCGATTCGGTTTTTTGATGTAGATACACAGAGATCTCAAAAACAACTAAATGAAATTCAGATAGGTCCAGCTCAAGAAGTTATTCTATATGATGAACATTACGATCTAGGGGCACAACGGCTAAAAGAAGGACTATCTAGTAGTTTAGCAAAACTGAAAGATTCCAAAGCGAAAGAGGCAATGGTTGAACAAGTTTCCTATGAAATAGAGTTACTTCGTGGTAAGCATTCATTTGAAAGTATGTATAAATACATGTCTTTGTACTATGAAAACGTAACAACATTAGTTGATTATCTACCTGAAAATGGTGTTATATTCATTGATGAGGTTAGTCGTGTGCAAGAAATGGGAGCTAACCTTGATAAAGAAGAGGCTGAATGGCAAACGGCATTACTTGGACAAGGGGCAATTATCGCCGATTTAAAGATGTCAAAACATTTAGATGAAATTATTATGGAAACAAAAAAACCAGTTGTTTATTTCTCTTTGTTTTTAAGACATGTGCCTCATACGAGTCCCAAAAATATAATTAATATTAATTGTAAATCTATGCAAAGCTTTCATGGTCAACTAAATTTGCTAAAAAGTGAAGTAGATCGTTGGGCCAAAACTAATTATAAAATTGTGATTACAGCATCTGAGAAAGACCGTGCCAAGCGCATTGAAGGTATATTGGAAGATTATAAGATTGAAGCAATGGTAGTAGACCATGCTTCAGAACTTGTTAACGGTTGCCAAATCATCCTTGGTCAATTAACAGGTGGCTTTGAGTTGCCTTTACAAAAACTTATCGTCATTACTGAAGAAGAGATTTTTACAAAGAAAACAAAACGTCCGAAACGAAAACAAAAATTATCTAATGCTGAACGAATAAAAAATTATTCAGAGTTGAAAGTTGGCGACTTAGTCGTTCATATTAATCACGGTATCGGTAAGTATTTAGGTATTAAGACTTTGGAGATCAATGGAATTCACAAAGATTATATGCATATAACTTATGCGGGGAACGACAAACTCTATGTTCCTGTTGAACAAATTGATCAAGTCCAAAAGTATGTTGGGCAAGAAGATAAAGAACCAAAGATTTATGCATTAGGCGGAAGCGATTGGAAAAAGGTTAAAAAGAAAGTTCAGTCTTCAGTTGAAGATATAGCTGATGACTTAATCAAGCTTTATGCTGAAAGAGAAGCTAGTATCGGTTATGCTTTTTCTAAGGATGGCATTGAGCAAAGAGAGCTAGAATCATCGTTTCCTTACGAAGAAACAGAAGACCAGATCCGCTGTATTCAAGAAATTAAAGAAGACATGGAGAAACAACGCCCAATGGACCGTCTGCTTTGTGGAGACGTTGGATATGGGAAAACGGAAGTTGCCATTCGAGCCGCTTTTAAAGCGATTATGGATGGAAAGCAAGTTGCCTTTTTGGTACCTACGACGATTTTAGCACAACAGCACTATGAAACTATTCGTGAACGTTTTTCAGAACACCCAATTAACATTGGCTTGTTAAGCCGTTTTCGAACTCGAAAAGAACAGAATGAGACAATTAAAGGATTGAAGTCTGGCATTATTGACATCGTCATTGGGACACACCGTCTTTTATCAAAAGACGCGGTTTATAAAGATCTTGGTTTACTAATTATTGATGAAGAACAGCGTTTTGGTGTAACACACAAGGAAAAAATTAAACAATTAAAAGCTAACGTAGATGTTTTAACATTGACGGCAACGCCAATTCCACGAACACTGCATATGTCGATGTTAGGTGTTCGTGACCTATCTGTCATTGAAACACCACCTGAAAATCGTTTTCCGGTACAAACGTATGTAGTGGAGTACAATGAGGCTCTTGTGCGTGAGGCAATTGAAAGAGAACTCAGTAGAGGTGGCCAAGTGTATTTCCTCTATAATAGAGTTGAAGAAATATCAAAAATGGCTGATAAAATATCGATGTTAGTACCTGATGCTAGAGTTTCGTTTGCTCATGGAAAAATGAATGAAACAGAATTAGAATCGGTTATCATTGATTTCCTAGAAGGAAATAGTGATGTACTAGTTACGACGACGATTATTGAAACTGGTGTAGATATTCCTAATGTTAATACGTTAATTGTTTATAATGCCGATAAGATGGGGTTATCCCAGCTTTATCAATTAAGAGGGCGTGTTGGGCGTTCAAATCGGGTTGCTTATTCTTATTTTACTTATCAAAAAGATAAAGTTTTAACGGAGGTAGCGGAGAAGCGCCTACAAGCAATAAAAGAATTTACAGAACTCGGCTCTGGTTTTAAAATAGCAATGCGAGACTTATCTATACGTGGTGCAGGGAACTTGTTAGGGGCTCAACAGCATGGATTTATTGCTTCAGTTGGGTTTGACCTCTATTCACAAATGTTAAAAGAAGCGATTGAAGAACGTAAAGGAAATAAAGAGGAAAAAGTTCAGCAAGAGGTAGAGATTGATTTAAGTGTCGATGCATACATTCCAGAGTCATATATTAATGACTCTAAGCAAAAAATTGATATGTATAAGCGCTTTAAGTCCATAGAAACAAAAGATGACCTTGAAGACTTGCAAGGTGAAATGATAGATCGTTTTGGCGATTATCCTCAGGAAGTCACATACCTATATAAAATTTCAACCATAAAGCTATTAGCTAGGCAAGAGCGAGTTGAAACGATCACAGAAGACGCTCAACAATGTTCAATCGTGTTAGCTGAGGTGGAAAGTCAACGGATTGACGGCATAAAGCTATTTGAAATGATTAGTAAGATGGGGCGGGAACTTTCTGTAGGGACGGCAGGACAAAAAATAAAGATTAATATTAAAAAGAAAAATTTAAAACCCATCAAGTACTTAGAGGTAATTGAGGAAGTTTTATCCAAACTATGGACTGTGAAAAAAGAAGACGAGTGACTCCCAATGGCCTAATTGTGAGTAAGATGCCCTTTGTTGAATAATGTTCACTAAAAAAGCAAAACTAAGCTTACCGTGATAAAAATGGTAAAAGCCAGTTTTTCAATTGAGCAATTAATTGCAGATTTGGTGAATAGTTCTTTTCGAAAGAAGGATAATAAGACCAAGAATTAAGTATTGATTTCTTAGTTCTAAGCTAAAGAAATTGATTCCTTACAACAAGTAACTACAACAAAGAAAGAGAGGCATCATCACAAATGAAAGCTACAGGAATTGTACGTCGAATTGATGATTTAGGTCGTGTGGTAATCCCAAAAGAAATTCGCCGAACGCTTCGAATTCGCGAAGGCGATCCTTTAGAAATTTTTGTCGATAGGGATGGAGAAGTTATTCTAAAGAAATACTCTCCAATTTCTGAGTTGGGTGACTTTGCAAGAGAATATGCTGAGGCCCTTTATGAAAGTCTAAACCATATAGTTCTTATTGCTGATCGCGATACATATATAGCGGTAGCTGGTGGGTCGAAGAAAGATTATGCCAATAAGAGTATTGGTGAAATAATTGAAAATGCTATGAATGAGCGACAGTCATTTATTCAGACAACTAAAGGAGAATATAATATCGTTGGTGATTCGTCGGAAGAACTAGCAGCGTATGTTATCGCTCCAATAATTGCAAATGGCGATCCAATAGGTGCAGTTGTAATGATTTCGAAAAATGATCGCACAATGGGTGACGTTGAACAAAAATTATCAGAGACTGCGGCTGGTTTTTTAGCAAGACAGATGGAACAATAGTGATTGTAAAAAAGAAGGGATGTAGTTCCCTTCTTCTTTTTTGATTATTATTTATTAATAGGATTTTCCTTCCATTTAGTTAAGACAAGTTTTTCCTTTGCCAAAGCTAAGCCTGCTTTTCGTTCCCCTTCTGTTATTTGCCTAGATTGATCCCATTTGAGGGTATCAGTAATTGTGTTAGCAAGGGGTATAAAGGTAAGTCCAGCTTGTAATGCCTTATCAATATTTACTGCCAACATGCCACTTATACCTTTATTTTCTGGAATATAGAGAGGTAGCTCGGTCCAAAACCCTATTTCATTGTCTTCTAAAAATAAGTCATCTATCCAAGTTAGCTTTGCTTCACTGTTTAATGTCGCTTTGCAAGTAAGGAGAAAGTTTTCTAGTGTAAGTAACTCTTTAGGGCCTGTGACATTAAATGTTCCGACCACTTTCTTTTCAATGCTAGAGACGATAAACGATGCTAAATCACGAGCATCTATGAATTGAACTTGAGCATCCTTGTGTCCAGGAGCAAGAACTTCGCCCTCTTGAGCGATCCTCACAGGCCAATATGTAAATCGATCTGTTGGATCATGTGGACCTACAATTAAACCTGGACGAACAATTAGAGAACGACCCGGGAATGCATCATTAACAGCTTTTTCACATAGTACTTTCAATGGTCCGTATGTTTCACCAGTAACTTCTTCGGTTGTTGGATCTTTTAAAATAGACAAC
Organism: Anaerobacillus sp.; assembly: GCF_046314235.1. Taxonomy (NCBI): domain Bacteria; kingdom Bacillati; phylum Bacillota; class Bacilli; order Caryophanales; family Bacillaceae; genus Anaerobacillus; species Anaerobacillus sp. Next base: position 27,358 of record NZ_JBKBWN010000021.1, on the reverse strand, counting down.
TCCGCTGTTTCATCAATATACTTCACTGAGAAGTCCTTATAGACACTAATGGTAGAAACAAAAACGTATAAATCAGTTAAGGGTTCTAAAATCTCGGCTGAATATTGAACAATCCTAGGTACATAACCACATGTATCAATAACTGCATCCCAATGCCTTCCTTGTAGCATCGTTAGATCTTTTTCTCGATCGCCAATAAGCTTTTCGACAGTTGGAAATAACCCTGCATTTGTTACTCCTCTATTAAAGATAGTGACAGTGTGTCCCCTTTTTAATAATTCTGCGACAATATGTATTCCAATAAATTTTGTACCACCAATGATTAATATTTTCACTTTCATCCCTCCTATTTCTACTTTCCTTCTCAATATAGTTCGTGAGAGATAATAATATTCCTTCAAGCAATTCAGGGTGCTGTAGACGGTTATGCTATAATAATTTGTAGATTATTTGTAAGTTTGTAGGAGGTTTTAATGTCGAGTCAAAATATAAAAGGAAAAAAATTGTGGCAAGGTGCAGTTTACCTATCTCTTGCAGCAATTTTAATTAAAATCCTAAGTGCAATTTACCGGATTCCATACCAAAATATCGCTGGCGATGTTGGCTTTTATGTTTACCAACAAATATATCCGATTTATGGTGTGGCCATTATGTTATCTACATATGGATTTCCTGTAATTATATCTAAGCTAATATCGGAGAATGCTAAAGATCGCCATTCAATTATTAAAAATGCTTTTTTTAGCATAGCAATCATTAGTTTCATTTCATTTATAATTCTTTATGGTAGTGCTCCGTGGTTAGCAAATGTAATGGGAGATGAACAGTTAAAATTGCCATTACGAACTATTTCGATTATCTTCATTATTGTACCTCTACTCTCGGTATTAAGGGGTCTTTTCCAAGGGGATGGTGAAATGCTACCAACAGCTGTTTCACAAGTAGTTGAACAATTCAGCCGCGTATGTGCAATATTGCTCTTGACTTATTTTTTTATAAGTCATGGTTATGGTCCATATGCAGCTGGAACCGGAGCAGCGCTTGGTTCGATTATTGGTGGTTTTATTGGCTTTCTCGTTTTATTGATTTTTTATTATAAACATCAGAAAAACACTGCAAGGGGACTGCACGATCATCGTTTATCGTTTACAACGATAAACCAAATCATTTTTCAAGGATTTATGATTTGCTTCAGTAGTCTGATCTTGATTATGTTTCAGTTCGTGGATTCACTAACCGTATTGCGACTTCTAACGGAGAGTGGTGTTGTCATTGATACGGCTAAGGTTGCTAAAGGTGTTTTTGATCGTGGACAACCACTCATCCAAATGGGGACAGTCATAACAACATCTTTCGCATTAGTTGTCGTTCCGTTAATTGCAAAGGTTAGTATCGAAGGTCGACAAGATTTAATTCAAAAATATAGTAGCCTTGCCTTTCGTATTAGTTTTCTTGTTGGTGGTGCTGCTTCTGTAGGCTTAGCAGTAATTATAAAGCCAACAAATATCATGTTGTTTAAAGATAGTACAGATTCCTTAGTACTTGCGGTCATGGGACTAGCGATCTTTTTTACATCAATCTTTCTGACAACATCAGCGGTTTTACACGGCTTAAATAAAATCCATGTCACTGTTGTTCATGTTTTCACTGGATTATTCGTAAAAACAATTCTTAATATTATTCTTATCCCTAGTTACGGTACATTAGGTGCAGCCGTGGCTACTGTGATTGCGTGTGCTGTTTGTGCTTGCTTTAATATTTATACTTTAAGAAAAATAGAGGCATTACCTAAGCTCTCCATTCGAAGGGCAGGAAAGATTTCTTTCTCTTTATTTGCAATGGCACTAGGCACTTTTTACTGGAAAAAAGGCGTTTATATCATACTTGATGAAGTCACTAGTAGCCGCCTAGGCAATATGTTTATTGCGTTAACTAGCGTTGCGGTAGGTACAGTAATTTTTTTTAGTTTTATTATTGCAACACGCCTATTTACAGAGGAAGAATTAGAACAAATACCAAAAATGAGAAAGCTTGCAGTGTTTATGCAGTCAAAAAAGAGTAAATAAATAGGTTTGAGTTATTTTTGTTGGACTCTACTTTCAAAACTCAAAACTACCAATGAAGGGAGTTTATACATGGGAAAAATAGTTATTTTAGGTTTAGGAGCAGGAGATTTACAACAATTGCCTTTAGGTGTTTATCATAAACTAATGAAAAGCGAGAATGTATTTTTGCGTACTAAGGAACATCCTGTTGTTACCGAATTAGAGGAACAAGGTTTTACATATCATTCTTTTGATCATATATACGAAAATAACGATCAGTTTAGTGATGTCTATCAGGAGATAGCTTCTCAACTTATCGAGCATGCGAAAGAGAGTGACATCGTTTATGCAGTTCCTGGTCACCCTTTTGTTGCTGAAAGTACTGTACAGCTGTTATTAGAACAGGCCGAAAATCACCAGATTGCTGTGGAAATATCGGGGGGACAAAGCTTCTTAGATAATTTATTTCAGGCTGTTCAAATTGATCCAATTGAAGGCTGTCAAATTGTTGATGGAACGTCTTTAAATCGAGTGGAATTACAAGTGAGACATCATATTATCGTTTGCCAAGTATATGATGCGTTTATAGCTAGTGAAGTAAAGCTAACATTAATGGAATTACTACCTGATGATTATGAAGTTACCATTGTTACTGCAGCTGGAAGTAGTCAAGAAAAAATACAAACAGTACCTCTTTACGAGCTAGATCGCGTCACAACATTAAATAATTTAACAGCAGTTTATGTCCCACCGGTTTTAGATGAGCAACTTTTATATCGTGATTTCGGTAAATTACGGGAAGTTATTGCTGAGCTACGCAGCCCTAACGGTTGTCCATGGGATATTAAACAGACGCACCAATCACTAAAAAAATATTTATTAGAGGAAGCTTATGAGGTACTAGATGCAATTGATGAAGAAGATGATGATCATTTAGCAGAAGAACTAGGCGATGTCCTTCTTCAAGTGCTACTCCATGCACAAATTGGTGAGGATGAGGGGATGTTTACCGTTGACGATGTAATTGCAGCAATTACGGAAAAAATGATTCGGAGACATCCTCACGTATTTGAAGCAGGAAAATTAGAAGATGAGGACGAAGTAATTCAACAATGGGATGAAATCAAAAAGCAAGAAAGGCTAGATAATGGCGAAGAAGTCACCTCAATTTTACAGGGAATTCCTAAGAGTATGCCAGCCCTATACCGTGCAGCAAAACTGCAAAAGAAGGCAGCAAAGGTTGGATTTGATTGGCCCGAGGTTGCACCAATTTGGATGAAGGTCCAAGAGGAAATTGCTGAATTTATGTTTGAACTAAAGAATAATAACTCCGAGAAGGCTAATAAAGAGTTCGGAGATGTCCTCTTTGCTTTTGTAAATTTAGCGCGTTTTTACGAGATTGATCCAGAACTAGCTCTTCAAGCTACCAATGAAAAGTTTTATAGCCGTTTTCTATATATTGAAAGAAAACTCCATGAACGAGGAGTTACATTTGAAGAAGTAGATCTGGTTTACTTAGATGAGATTTGGGAAGAGGCGAAGAGTAATTCATAATCTGGATTGATGATTAATTAGACTTAAAAGGGGTGAAAGAAAATGAGATTAGATAAATTTTTAAAAGTTTCGCGTTTAATTAAGCGTCGAACATTAGCAAAAGAAGTTTCCGATCAAGGTCGTATTACTATAAATGACCAAGTAGCAAAAGCTAGTTCAACTGTAAAAGTAGGAGACGAATTAAAAGTACGTTTTGGCCAAAAGATTGTTACAGTAAGAATCGACGATATCAAAGAAACATCGAAAAAAGATGAAGCCGCTAATATGTACACAATCATTGGAGAAGAAAAATTAACTAATGAAGAAGTATGAGAATAAAAATCGGAAATCGAGCGACTTTTTATTGATGAAATGAACTGTCTACGTTATGTACTAGACAATGAGAATAAACGTTAATAGCAGGCAATGAATAATATCCCTGAAGGGTTATGTGAAGCTCCTCCCAACCAAGTCTATATTACAATTGTTAAAAAGGCTTGTTCTATTCTCAACCTCGTGAACATAAATATAAGCGTAAAAGAGGAATAGGGAGGAATTATTTAATGGAACATTATGAGTTTGGTGCCCCAGTTGGAAGAGATAGAAAGGTTAAGGAACATAATATAACGATGCGAGGCAGAAAGCATCTAGATATTACTGGTGTAAAACAAGTTGAAAGCTTTGATAATGAAGAGTTTTTACTAGAAACAGAACTAGGTTTTTTAGCGATTAGAGGCAACAACCTTCATATGAAAAACTTAGATGTGGACCAAGGAATTGTATCCATTGAAGGAAAAGTATATGACCTCGTTTATTTGGATCAACAACAAAATGATAAATCTAAAGGCTTCTTTGGAAAGATATTCAAGTGAGCCTGACAGTTCAGTTACAAACAATGTTAGCGATGGTGGCTATGGGTGGATGGCTAGGAGTAGCTATTGATACCTATAGCCGCTTAATCCGAGGTCGTTGTTGGAATAAATGGATTACAGTGATTAATGATAGTTTATTTTGGATTCTCCAAGGTCTTTTTGTTTTTTATGTGTTATTACAAATTAATGAAGGTGAAATGAGATTTTATATTTTATTAGCCTTATTATGTGGCTACGCTTCTTATCGAGCACTTTTATTTAATGTTTATATGAAAATTTTAGAAGCTATTATCCAAGGTGTGATTAGGACTTATTACTTTTTCAAAAGCATGTTATTTATTTTCGTCATAAATCCAGTGAAAGTATTATTGAAGTTTTTATACAAGCTGTGTATGATGATTATAGGAATGGTAATTACAGTTATTTTTTTCCTCCTAAAGGTCGTTTATACTCCTTTTGTTTGGATTGGTAGAGGAATTTGGTGGCTTTTGCCGAAAGAAAAACTAAAAAAGTTAAAAAGTAAGCTAGGGTTTTTCAAAAAGGTAGAGAACTATATAAAGAGATGGTTTACAAAAAAAGGATCTTAAAGGGTGAGGGGCATGAGTAGACAACAGAGAAAAGTTAGCGAGCTAAATTCTCGTTACACAGAACAGCATGAATACCAAATGGAGCAAAAATCAAAAAGTAGAAAAGGTCTTGTTCGACGTCTTGGCGCTTTAAGTGTTTTTGTTGTATTTGTCATTGCTGCAACAATGATTACCCTTTATTCGCAAAATAGTGTCTTAGGATCAAAGCTTGAGAAAAAACAAGCGCTTGAGCAGGAGCTTGCCAAACTAGAGCTTGTTGAAAGAGATTTAACAAATGAAATAGAGAACTTAAACAATCTTGAATACATCTCTGAGATTGCTAGAAGGGATTATTTCTTGTCTAAACCAGGAGAAATCATCTTCAAGGTTGCACCAACTTCTACAGATTGACACTTGTTTTTTTTTTCATGTATAATTAGAAAGTAAAATAAACATTTTTTTAAGGAGGAGCATTTTTTTCATGTCAATCGAAGTAGGCAGCAAGTTACAAGGGAAGGTAACAGGTATCACCCATTTTGGAGCATTTATTGAGCTGCCAGGTGGTAATACTGGTCTTGTTCACATTAGTGAGGTAGCGGATAATTACGTAAAAGACATCAATGAGTTTCTAAAAGTTGGTGACGAGGTTGAGGTTAAAGTTATAGCAGTTGAGAAGGATGGCAAGATCGGTCTTTCAATTAGAAAGGCTAAAGAGCGTCCACCTGAAGAACAACCTAGACCACAGAAACGTCCGCCGCGTGAGCGTCCACCAGAAAGACCAGGAAATAAACAATACGGTTCTCGTAATAGTGGCAATAGAAATAGCCAAGCTCGTCCATCGCTTTCATTTGAGGATAAAATGAATCGCTTCTTAAAGGATAGTGAGGAAACTCTTTCTTCTTTAAAGCGTAACACGGAATCAAAACGTGGAGGTCGAGGTGCTAGACGAGGCTAACTTGCTTCAGTTGACAAGTTAATTGTTTCTTATTTTATAAATATATATTATTAGCATCCTTTCAAAAGAAGGGGTGCTTTTTATATTTAACTATGAATTGAATATAAAATATAAGTTATTATTGCAAATTTCGCCTTTATAAAGATTTTGTGCAATATAATTCGAGACAGTTTTACACTTTCTCATAGTAATAAGCTACCATTTAGTGGTATTTTGACATGCCTACTAGAAACTAGTCGAACACTTTTTTAGACATGCTCTGTTGTTTTGACAAAAATTGAAAGAAGTATCTGTTTATAATAGAAACACGATAAATTTACGGGTGGTGGATATAGTGTTTCGAAAAGTACTAAAAGTGGTGGGACCTATGAGGGAAATGGTACTTTCAGATCCAGTAGGAAAAGTGAATCTAAAAGAAAATATGAGTAATCGGATTGGAGGCATAGCCTCACTTGTTTTTTATAAATGGGGTTTTTTAATTTTCGTTATTGGATTTTTATTAGGAAGAGCAATGATTTTATCAGAGATACTTCCGTTCGTTTTACCTTTCTTTGCAACAATCTTTTTAATGAAACGTGAAAAAGCACCTATTGCTATGCTAGCATTAATTGCAGGAGCCATTACAGTAATACCACTAAATGGTGCATATGTATTTATTTCTATCGTAAGCTTTTTGGTTCTATACCGTTTATTTAATAAATTATATGAAAACAAAATGAAAATATTACCGGTAATTGTGCTTAGTTCAGTTATAACATCAAATATTATTTTAACGTATGCTTTTGAAGGTGTGATTTCTAACTATGATTGGTTAATGACAGTTGTTGAAGCTGGCCTTAGTTTCATTTTAACGATGATCTTTATTCAAAGTGTCCCAATTGTAACAGAACGTAAGAGGAAATACTCATTAAAAAATGAGGAAATTATTTGTCTGATCATTTTATTAGCTTCTATTATGACAGGTACAATTGGCTGGATTGTATACGGAATGGCAGCAGAGAATATGTTGGCGCGTTATTTAGTCTTAATCTTTGCTTTTGTTGGTGGAGCAGCCATAGGTTCAACAGTAGGAGTTGTGACGGGATTAATTTTAAGTTTAGCAAGTGTTGCAAGTCTTTACCAAATGAGCTTATTAGCCTTTTCTGGCCTTTTAGGTGGGTTACTGAAAGAAGGTAGAAAAACTGGTGTTGCAGTTGGTTTACTAGTTGGAACTCTCCTTATTGGTTTATATGGAGATGGGAATGGACAAGTATCTACAACTGTCATGGAGTCAGTAGTCGCTATCATAGTCTTTATGGCTACACCACGAACGTTAATAATGAAACTCGCAAAATATATTCCTGGTACAACTGAGTACTGGAAGGAACAGCAACAGTATTTACGGAAATTTCGAGATGTGACAGCAGGTAAAGTTGAACAATTTTCTACTTTATTTCAAACATTATCTAATAGTTTTTCAAATGTGAGTCTACCACCTGAAATTGAAGATACAGAGCGAGAAGTAGATTTCTTTTTAAGTAATGTTACTGAAAAGACATGTCAAATGTGCTTTAGGAAACAACAATGCTGGACTAAGAACTTTGATAAGACCTATAACTTTATGCAAGATATTATGGTTAGCTGTGAAGAAGATGAGAATGTGAATAAACGTCTAAAGGCAGATTGGTCAAGGTATTGTTTAAAAGCGGAGAAAGTAATTCATGTCATTCAACATGAATTAAACCAATATCAGGCAGGAAAAAAATTAAAACGCCAACTTCTTGAAAGTAGACGGCTTGTCGCTGATCAGCTATTAGGGGTTTCCAAAGTAATGGGAGATTTCGCAAAAGAAATTCAGAAAGAGCGCGAAAATTTGCAAATGCAAGAGGAGCAAATTCTAGATGCACTTCGTGATGCAGGTGTCGATATCGGGCATGTCGAAATTTTTCAACTAGATGAAGGTAATGTAGATATTGAGATTAGTGTTCCTACGAATGAACACGGTGAATGTGAAAAAGTGATTGCACCAATGTTATCACATATTTTAGAAGAACAAATTATTGTGAAAAAAGTTGAAAAAAGCCATTACCCTAATGGCCATACTAACGTTTCATTCGGTTGTGCAAAGCAATTTGTGATCGAAATGGGGATTGCTACAGTAGCGAAAGGTGGGGCTTGGATCTCTGGAGACAGTTACTCAACAATGGAGATTGGCTCTGGTAAATATGCTGTTGCTATTAGTGACGGAATGGGAAATGGTGAAAGAGCTCATTTAGAAAGCAATGAGACGCTCCAGTTACTACAGAATATATTGCAATCTGGCATTGAAGAAACAGTGGCAATTAAATCAATAAATTCAGTCTTATCATTAAGGTCTACTGATGAAATTTTTTCAACATTGGATTTGGCAATGATAGATTTACAAGATGCCACAGCAAAGTTTCTAAAAATTGGCTCTACTCCTAGCTTTATTAAAAGGGGTGAGAAAGTTTTTATGATTGAGGCGAGCAATCTTCCGATGGGAATAATCAATGAGTTTGACGTAGATGTAGTAAGTGAACAGTTAAAGGCTGGAGATTTATTAATCATGATGAGTGATGGGATATTTGATGGTCCTAAACATGTTGAAAATAGTGAGGCTTGGATAAAGCGAATTATTAAAGAAATTGAGGCAGCAGAACCGCAGGCTGTAGCTGATATTATTATTGAACAAGTGATTCGAACAGGTGATAATCGCATTGAAGATGATATGACGGTTGTAGTTGCTGCTGTTAAAAGAAACTTACCTAAATGGGCAACAATACCAATGTATCAAACTAGTGCTCTAAGAAGGAAACAGGCATAAAAGCTTGTAAACGTAGAGATTGATATTGCAAAACTTATCTAGCAAATAACTCTATAAATTTCTTTTTAAATTCTAAATTAATAGTATATTCCTCTTTGAATAAGTGAATGATGGTAACATTCATTAGAAAAATTAATTTACGACCAAGTTTTAGCCAAGTATATTAGTTTTTCTTATACTTTAATACTTTAACAAAGTTAAACTTTCTTAAAGTATAAAATTGGAGGGGAATTGAATTTATGAGAAAAGGTACATTAAAGCAAATTCTACTGTTAACTGATGGCTGCTCTAATCAAGGGGAGGATCCAATTGCGATTGCAGCATTAGCAAAAGAACAAGGAATTACTGTAAATGTTATTGGAGTCGTAGACGATGATCAGATAAGTGATCGAGGGATTGAAGAGATAAAAGCAATTGCAATGTCGGGTGGGGGAATTAGCCAAGTAGTATATACACAACAACTGGCAAAAACAGTTCAAATGGTAACTAGGAAAGCAATGACACAGACGATTCATGGAGTCGTTAATAGAGAACTAACACAAATACTAGGAAAAGACCAAGATATAGAAGATTTACCGCCAGAGAAACGTGGACAAGTGATGGAAGTTGTTGATGAACTTGGCGAAACAATGGACCTTGAGCTTTTAATATTAGTAGATACAAGTGCGAGTATGAAAAATAAACTAGCAATGGTTCAAGAAGCTTTGACAGATTTATCAATTAGTTTAAATTCTAGATTGGGTGCTAATAAATTTTCACTTTACTCATTTCCAGGAAAACGAAAAGAAGTCGACAGATTGTTAAATTGGACTCCAAAAATTGAATCACTAACAGATGTCTTTCACAAGCTTGCTTCAGGAGGAATTACACCAACAGGTCCTGCGCTTCATCTTGCTATTTCGATGTTTCCGCAAAAGAGTAAAAGGAGTTTGTTAGCTGATGAGCAGTATCAAGAAGAGTCAAGTATGTAACCTGCCTCCGGAAACAAAACTAATCGGAAAATGGCATAAACGGCCATATAAAATAGTAAGAGAGCTAGGAAACGGTGCAACGGGTACAGTTTATTTAGCAGATTCACCTGAAGGCTTAGTAGCCATTAAAATGGGTCTAAATAGTATGGCAATTACTTCAGAGGTAAACGTCCTCAAACATTTTTCCAAGGTCCAAGGACAAGTCCTTGGTCCTTCTTTAATTGATGTAGACGATTGGGTAACACCTGAAGGAACCATCCCCTTTTATGTCATGGAATATTTAAATGGACAAGACTTATTTACTTTCGTTTCGGGGAAAGGGAGTGAGTGGATTGGTATTTTTATGGTTCAGTTACTAGGTGACCTTGATCGTCTCCATCAAGCTGGTTGGGTATTTGGAGACTTAAAGCCTGATAACTTAATAATTGTTGGCCCACCCCCACGTATTCGTTGGCTTGATGTCGGTGGAACAACTCTATTAGGAAGGTCAGTCAAAGAATATACTGAGTTTTATGATCGAGGTTATTGGGGACTAGGTACTAGGAAGGCAGAACCTACCTATGACTTATTTGCAGTAGCAATGATTATTATCAATATTTGCTACCAAAATCGCTTTGAGAAAAATGGAGAAGGAATAAAACAGTTAAAGGAAAAAATTCAGCGTAAACCTATTTTAAAACAATACGATATAATATTGCTAAATGCATTACAAGGGAAGTACGAGAATGCTCAGTTAATGAAAAAAGAAGTTGTCGAATCTATTAGTAGATCTACGAATGCAACCGTTCATAATAATAAAAAGCAGATAATTAGGAAAAAGCAAGTTGATAAACCAAAACGAAGAGGTAAAGAAAAAACATCGGGAATTATGGAAACATTTCTTTTTGCCTCTTTCCTTCTTTTAGCATATATCCTATACTTATTTGGACAAATGATGTGAGTGTAAAGGATCAAAAACAAAAAACTCTACACTCTCTATGACTGCTAGTAGACGGGAGGGGTAAAATGGGCAAGGCTGATCAAATGATGGACATATGTTTACTTGCTGGGGAAATTATGCTTACATATGGTGCAGAAACTTACCGCGTTGAAGAAACTCTTGAACGAATGGCCAAAGCAGCAGGTTTAAAAAATGTTCATAGCTTTGTGACGACTACGGGCATCTTTATTTCTTTTGAGGAAGATGGTCGTGGTGACCTGATGCAAATGATTCGTGTCGATGATAGGTATTATGATTTGAACAAAGTCACACTAGTTAACCAAGTGTCACGTGAGTTTGTCATTGGTACTCTAACAGCTGAACAAGCGTATCAAAAACTGAGAAAGATTATTTTAGCTCCAATGAATTATCCAATATGGCTTATCCATTTTGCTTCTGGGATAGCTGGTGGTGCTTTTTCATACCTTTTTGGTGGAGGAGTAAAGGATACGCTTCCTGCTTTTATTGCAGGTGTGACGGCTAGTATTTTTCTTATTGAAGTTGAGCGGTATCTAAGAGTGAAATTTTTCGCTGAATTCATTGCTGCATTTACTGGAGGGGCAGTTGCTATTGCTCTCGTCTACTTTGGACTTGGTACGAATATTAATCAGATTATTATTGGTACATTAATGCCTTTAGTTCCAGGTGTACCGTTAACAAATGCGGTAAGAGATTTAATGAGTGGCGATCTTGTTGCCGGTGTCAGTCGTGGTGCAGAAGCAACGATCACTTCATTATCAATTGCTACAGGAATTGCCTTGGCAATTACCTTATTTACATAATTGCAGGGTGGTTAATATGATTATTGAACTCATAGTCTGTTTTTTTGCTACAGTTTCCTTTGGTATTATTTTCAGCGTGCCAAGGAATTCGCTTCTCCTTGGTGGTGGAATTGGATCACTTGCCTGGGCGATATATCGATTACTCCCGGAATATGGGGTAACGTCTATCTTTGCTACTAGTATCGCGTCGATAACGGCGGCGATGCTGGCACACTTTTTAGCGCGTAAATATCGTATCCCTGCAACGGCATTTACAATACCGGGAATTATTCCGCTAGTTCCTGGCAGTAAAGCGTATTATACAATGCTAGCCTTTGTTGAAGGTGATTATATTGGCGGCCTTGAACTTGGAATAGTGACAATGTTACAAGCAGGTGCAATTGCTGCGGGCATTGTTTTTGCATTAGCTGTATTTTCTTTTGGAAAGGGGATTGGTCACCGTTATGAAGGAGGTCGTTAATTCCTTTATTAAGAAGCATGCCCTTTTATTTGAGGGGGCAACAGTTGTTGTAGGTGTCTCTGGAGGTCCCGATTCCCTTGCGTTGCTTCATTTTTTAAAGGCAAAAGAAAAACAAATGAATTTAAAAGTTGTTGCCGCTCATATAGACCATATGCTTCGTGGTGAAGAGTCTAACGAAGATTTTATTTTTGTGAAAAAGTATTGCGAAAAAGAGAGCATTCCTTTTGAGGGCAAACAAATAAATGTACGGCAATACCAAGAAGAATATAAGTTAACTTCCCAAGTTGCGGCTCGGGAATGCCGCTATCAATTTTTTGAATCGGTCTTGCAAAAGCATAGTGGCCAGTTACTCGCGCTAGCTCACCACGGCGATGACCAAGTGGAAACAATTATTATGCGTCAACTTAGGGGAGCTTATGGATTTGGATTGGCGGGAATACCGGTAAAGCGTCCGTTTAGTGGTGCAGTTATTATCAGGCCGTTTCTTTGTATATCAAAAGAAGATATTATTAAGTATTGTCAAGAGGAAAACTTGTTTCCTAGGATTGATAAAAGTAACTTTACGTCTAAATACGTAAGGAATCGTATTAGAAATGAGATCTTACCTATACTAAAAAAAGAAAATCCATCGGTACATGTAAGGTTTCAACAACAAAGTGAACTAATGGTAGACGATGAGTTGTTTTTAACACAATTAACTGAGCAAGAGTTAACCAAGACATACCTTTCTAAACAACAGAAAAAGGTCGTTTTGTCGATTTCAAAACTACTTGATATCCCTATCCCTTTACAAAGAAGAGGCTTTCAACTAATATTAAACTATCTTTACGAGCAAAACATGCCACAAATTACCGCTTTACATATTGAGCAATTTTTGCATCTTATAAAAATTCCTCATCCATCTGGGTCATTAGATTTCCCGAACGGTTTAAAGATTGTGAAGTCCTATGATGAGTGTGTCTTATCATTTGACATGCAAACAGAAGCAAGTAGTTATGAATTCGAATTATCGATACCAGGGATTGTAACTTTGAAAAAGGGTAAGATAATTGGTGAAGTGACTGATTCCTTTCCAGATATTCAATTAAATAAAAACGTAATTATTTGTGATTTAAAAAAATTAACGTTACCTTTAATAGTGAGAACTCGCCAACAAGGTGATGGTATGTCACTACAAGGAATGGAAGGGACAAAGAAGCTTAAAACACTCTTCATTGATGAAAAAGTTGATCGAAACGATCGAGATCATTGGCCAGTTGTAGTAAATAACACTGGTGATCTTCTTTGGGTACCAGGCCTAAGAAGATCGAATATTGCACTGCCTACTAAAGAAACAAAACAATTTTTGGTGTTAGAGTATAAGGATCTGTAGTTAGAATTACATATTGCTTTACAATTGAGTGAATTTCATAATTAACAAAAATGAGCCATATCAAACTATATGTAGTTGCGAGTGATTTTACGCAACTACATATAGTATCTAAATGGCGATAATATAGAATTATGAAATTCATTAAATTATTTTTTTATTTTTTATTGAAATAAAGAATGATTATTTTTTTTAGTTATACATTACTTTTAGGGGGTTAATAACAAGTCATGATGAGAGATGAAATTAAAGAAATATTAATATCTGAAGAGGAAATCCAAGCAAAGATTAAAGAATTAGGGGCAGCGCTATCTGATGAATACCAAGATCGTTTTCCGCTTGTAGTTGGTGTACTAAAAGGCGCAATGCCATTTATGAGCGATTTGATTAAAAGGATCGATGCCCATTTAGAGTTAGATTTTATGGACGTATCTAGCTATGGCAATGAATTGGTTTCTTCTGGTGAAGTAAAAATAATTAAGGATTTGAACACTTCGGTAGAAGGAAGAGATGTATTAATTATAGAAGATATTATCGATAGTGGATTAACTTTAAGCTATTTAATTGACTTATTCCGTTATAGAAAAGCAAAGTCGGTGAAGGTTGTCACATTATTGGATAAGCCTGAAGGTCGTAAAGTCGACTTAAAGCCTGATATGACTGGATTTATTGTTCCTGATGAGTTCGTTGTTGGCTATGGTTTAGATTACATTGAACGTTACCGCAATCTGCCTTATATCGGTATTCTGAAGCCAGAAATTTATCAGAGGTAATTAATTGTGGATAAGATGACTTTTGTGATACTATTATTTAAGCTTTATTCGCCAGTGGGAGGAGGTAAAGGATGAATCGAATTTTTCGAAATACAGTCTTTTATTTATTAATCTTTTTAGTAATTGTCGGCATAGTAAGTTTCTTTAATGGGCCGCCAACAGACACAAAGGATATGAAGTACGGTGAATTTTATGACCACTTAAAAAAAGGTGAAGTAGGTCCTAGTACTATACAACCTGTGAGGAATGTATATGTTATTCGTGGAACGCTTAAATCTGCTCCTGAAGGAGAAACTTTCGTAGTTAATGTTCCGGCATCGGACATTGCTCTTTCTGATATTCATGAAACCGCCCAAAGAGGTGGCATTGAGTTAGAAGTTCTAGAAGCTGAACAAACGAGTGGTTGGGTCACATTTTTTACGTCAATTATTCCTTTTGTGATTATCTTTATCTTATTCTTTTTCCTTTTAAGTCAAGCACAGGGTGGCGGAAGCCGTGTTATGAACTTTGGGAAAAGTAAAGCAAAGCTTTATGACGATAAAAAGAAAGCGAAGTTTACAGATGTAGCAGGCGCTGACGAAGAAAAGCAGGAACTTGTAGAGGTTGTTGAGTTTTTAAAGGACCCTCGCAAATTTGCTGCTATTGGTGCTCGAATTCCTAAAGGCGTCCTTTTGGTAGGTCCTCCAGGGACAGGTAAAACTTTACTTGCCCGAGCTGTTGCAGGGGAAGCAGGTACACCATTCTTCTCAATTAGTGGTTCAGATTTTGTTGAGATGTTTGTTGGGGTAGGTGCCTCGCGTGTTCGTGACTTATTTGAAAATGCCAAGAAAAATGCGCCTTGTATTATTTTCATTGATGAAATTGATGCAGTAGGTCGTCAACGTGGTGCAGGACTTGGTGGAGGTCATGATGAGCGTGAACAAACCTTAAATCAACTATTAGTTGAAATGGATGGCTTTGGAGTTAATGAAGGGATTATCATTATTGCGGCAACAAATCGCGCAGATATCTTAGATCCAGCATTACTTCGTCCAGGTCGATTTGATCGCCAAATTTTAGTCGGCCGTCCTGACGTTAAAGGTCGTGAAGCAGTGCTTGAAGTACATGCTCGTAACAAGCCTTTAGCAGGAGATGTAAACTTAAAAACGATTGCAACTCGTACCCCAGGATTTTCTGGTGCTGATTTAGAAAACTTATTAAATGAGGCTGCTTTAGTTGCTGCCCGTCGTGATAAGAAGAAAGTCGATATGAATGATATTGAAGAAGCGATTGACCGCGTTATTGCTGGACCTGCTAAGAAAAGTAGGGTCATTTCTGAAAAGGAAAAGAATATCGTTGCCTACCATGAAGCTGGTCACACGGTAGTAGGTGTAAAGTTAGAGAGTGCTGACTTAGTTCATAAAGTAACGATTGTTCCTCGTGGTCAAGCTGGGGGCTATGCGGTAATGCTTCCGAAAGAAGATCGTTATTTCATGACAAAACCAGAGTTGTTAGATAAGATTGTAGGTTTATTGGGTGGACGTGTTGCCGAGGAAGTGATTTTCGGTGAAGTCAGTACAGGTGCCCATAACGATTTCCAACGTGCTACAGGGATTGCCCGTAAAATGGTCACTGAATACGGAATGAGTGATAAGTTAGGCCCAATGCAATTTGGTTCTGCTCAAGGAGGCAATGTATTCCTTGGTCGAGATATTAATAATGAGCAAAATTATAGTGATGCAATTGCATATGAGATTGATCAAGAAATGCAACGCATAATTAAAGAGAGCTATGAGCGATGTCGTACAATTTTACTCGAAAATAAGGATAAGCTTGAGCTAATTGCTAAAACATTATTAGAGGTAGAAACTTTAGATGCTGAGCAAATTAAAGCATTAATGACTGAAGGAAAACTTCCTGAAGATCACCACTCTAATAAGAAAAACGTAGATACAACTGCTGAAGGCGATGTGAAAGTGAATATTAACGCGAAGAAAGACGAAGTTAAGCCTTCACAAACTCCTGATTCAGAAGAAGCATTTCTTCCGTCTGAAAACGAAGAAAAGCTGGATGATAACAAAAAAGAGTAACGTGAAAAGGTGTCTTCATAAGACACCTTTTTTCACATTAGGTTATTCATTTTTTGAGGATAAGTAATTATAATAAAAAGGCGTTAAATAAAACCTAAAAGCAGGTGACATTCAAATGATATTTGTTTTAGATGTGGGAAATACAAACATCGTGTTAGGTGTGTACGATGGTGATGAACTGAAGTACCATTGGCGAATAGGGACGAATCGTCAGAAAACTGAAGATGAATATGGGATGATTATTAAACAGCTGTTCTCTTATGAAGGTTTAAAAACATCGGAAATTGAAGGGATCATTATCTCGTCAGTTGTACCACCAATCATGTACTCCCTAGAGAGTATGTGTAAAAAGTATTTTTCCGTAACACCAATGGTTATTGGACCAGGAATAAAAACAGGATTAAATATTAAGTATGACAATCCAAAAGAAGTAGGAGCCGATCGAATTGTAAATGCTGTGGCAGCAATCGATTTATACGGTAGCCCACTTATCATAGTTGACTTTGGAACTGCAACTACATATTGTTATATAAATGAAGAAAAACAATATATGGGAGGCGCTATAGCTCCTGGAATTGGTATTTCTACAGAGGCCCTGTATACACGCGCCTCTAAGTTACCTCGAATTGAAATTGCAAAACCCAAAAATATTATTGGCAAAAACACGGTGACCGCAATGCAAGCTGGCATTTTATATGGTTATGTTGGACAAGTTGAAGGAATTGTAACTAGAATGAAACAACAAGCCAATGGAAATCCTAAAGTGATTGCAACAGGTGGCTTAGCTCCGTTAATTGCTAATGAATCAACAATGATTGACATCGTTGATCCTTTTTTAACATTAAAGGGATTACAAATGATCTATACTAAAAATTTAGAGTAATTTATAAGAGGATGTTTCGAGGCGGTCAGTCACCATTATGGAGTCAAACCAATTTGATACAGCCTCTTCATTGTATTACGATTTTAACAAAGACTACGTAGCAACATAATTTACACCAAAGCTAATGGTGCAAATAAGCAACTGGCTTAAGTTTTTCTAATGAGTAAAGGCGGGAAAAAAATGACAGATTATTTAGTTAAAGCTATTGGATTTGAAGGTAAAGTAAGGGCATACGCCATTAAAACGACTGATATGGTTGGTGAAGCAGTTAGACGTCATCAAACTTGGCCAACAGCTTCTGCGGCACTTGGGAGAGCTATGACTGCTGCAACAATGATGGCTGCCATGTTAAAGGGTGAAGAAAAACTAACTGTAAAAATTGAAGGAGGAGGTCCAATTGGTGCGGTCATAGTTGATAGTAATGCCAAAGGGGAAACAAGGGGTTATGTTGGAAACCCGAAAGTTCATTTTGACTTAAATGAGCATGGTAAATTAGATGTCGCTCGCGCAGTTGGTAAAGATGGCTTGTTAGCCGTTGTCAAAGATCTTGGTATGCGTGATCATTTTACAGGTAGTGTTCCGCTTATATCAGGTGAGTTAGGTGAGGATTTCACTTACTATTTCGCTTCGTCAGAGCAAACACCAGCTTCTGTTGGTGTAGGAGTTTTAGTTAATCCTGATGAGTCAATTCTTGCTTCTGGTGGCTTTATCATTCAATTAATGCCAGGTGCTGATGATGAAACAATCACCTTTATTGAAAAAAGGCTTGGTACATTGCCCCCAGTTTCAAAGCTTATAGAAGCAGGGATGCCACCTGAGGAACTCCTTTATGCTCTTTTAGGTGATGAAAATGTTAAAGTTCTTGATAAGATGGATGTAATATTTAAGTGTACTTGCTCCAAAGAGAGAATAGCTCAAGCGTTATTTAGCTTAGGAAAAGTAGAACTCACTGAAATGATTGAAACAGATGGCGGCGCTGAAACTGAATGCCATTTCTGCAATGAGAAATATCATTTCACGAAAACTGAACTAGAAGAGCTAAGGGAAGACGCCAACTAGTCAACTTTTCTCTGTCGTTAAATTACATAAATATCCCGATAGAGAAGTATATTCTTAGTTGTAGGGGATTTTTTTCCAAAAAAGTATATTGACAGTTTCTAAATCCTCTGATAAATTAATATTAATTAAACCAATGAATTTACTCGGTATTAAAATAAAATAGCTCGAGGAGGAAATTAATATGAAGGTAGCAAACTCAATTACGGATTTGATTGGTCAAACACCATTGGTTAAACTAAATCGTCTTGTTACAGAGGATCATGCAGATATTTATTTAAAGCTTGAATATATGAACCCAGGTAGTAGTGTTAAAGACCGTATTGCCCTGGCAATGATTGAAAGTGCAGAAAAAGATGGAAGATTAAACGAAGGAGATACTATTATTGAGCCAACTAGTGGTAACACTGGAATTGGTTTAGCGATGGTTGCTGCTGCTAAAGGATACCGTACCATTTTGGTAATGCCAGAAACGATGAGTTTGGAGCGGCGTAATCTACTTCGTGCATATGGAGCAGAGTTAGTTCTTACTCCAGGACCAGAAGGTATGGGGGGAGCTATTCGTAAAGCTACAGAATTAGCAAAAGAGAATGGATATTTCATTCCTCAACAATTTGAGAATGAGGCAAACCCTGAAGTGCACCGTTTAACGACTGGTAAAGAACTACTTGAGCAAGTTGGTGATCAATTAGATGGTTTCGTTTCAGGAATTGGAACAGGAGGAACAATCACTGGTGCAGGTGGAGTTTTAAAAGAGAAATTCCCGAATTTGCACATTGCTGCAGTTGAACCGACTGACTCACCTGTATTATCTGGTGGAAAGCCTGGCCCTCATAAAATCCAAGGTATTGGTGCAGGATTTGTTCCAGATATTTTAAACACAAACATTTATGATGAAGTTATTCAAATTTCGACCGAAGAAGCCTTTGAATTTGCGCGCCGTGCTGCTAAAGAAGAAGGTGTTCTAGGCGGTATTTCTTCAGGAGCTGCTATTGCGGCAGCATTAAAAGTAGCGAAAAAGTTAGGCAAAGGCAAAAAAGTCGTAGCAATTATCCCTAGTAATGGAGAACGATATTTAAGTACACCATTATATCAATTTGAAGATTAATAATTCGAGGCAGTCCCATTGGGGCTGCTTTTTAGTATTATCGTGCTTTCCTGCTTTTAGTATCCCGGACATTAATGATAAAATATATTTAGAAAAAGCAGATAGACTAATAAAAAAGTGTTATTTGGAGTGTGGATGTCATTTTGGGACAAAAGATAAATAATCAAATTATACAAAGGTTTCCACTTGGTAAGTCTTTATGTGCGAAAGAAATGGACTGGTTTGGGAAATATAAGGAACTTTCAGAAGGTAAAGTACATCATACTATTTTAGAAAGTGGCCGAGGTGGAAACTATAGCATCATCGGTCTTGACCCTTGGGCGGTTTTAACGGGTAAAGATGAAGAGTTGCTGATAAATATTAACAATGAAGTGTATAAAAAAACTGGGCCGCTCTTAAGGTCAATGAAAGAATGGTTGAGTCATTTCAAAACTGAAGTGGATAATGATTTACCAGAATTTCAAGGTGGAGCAGTTGGTTTTATAAGTTATGATCTTGTGAGACAGATTGAAGAGTTACCGAATTCAAGCGAAGATGACTTACAAACGGAAGATATATACTTCTTATTGTTTGATGATTTATTGGTATACGACCATAAAAAAGAGCTGTTTTGGATAATTACTCATTATCAAGATGGTAAAAAGGCAGAAGCAGAAATGCGTCTAGTTGAACTAGAAAAGCTTTGGACAAGTCCTATAAAAGAAAGGCGTTTCGAGGATGTTGATGTAGAAGAAGATAACCATTGGGAAACATCACTTTCGGAAGAAGAGTTCAAGAAAGCAGTAACAAGTATTCAAGACTATATTGCAGCGGGTGATGTTTTTCAAGTGAACTTATCAGTGCGCCAAGCGAAAAAGTTACAGACTGATCCGCTACATATATATGAAAAATTACGACAACTAAATCCTTCACCATATATGTCTTACTTCCATACGCCAGAGGTGCAATTAGTGAGTAGTTCCCCGGAATTGTTAGTAAAGAAACAAGGAGAGGACATTAGTACTCGACCAATTGCTGGTACAAGATCTCGAGGGAAAAATTCTGAGGAAGATGAATTATTAGCACGAACGCTAATTGAAAACGAAAAAGAGAAAGCTGAGCATGTGATGCTAGTAGACCTAGAGAGAAATGATTTAGGAAGAGTTAGCCGGTTTGGATCTGTCGAAGTAAATGAACTGATGGTCATTGAAAAGTATTCGCACGTCATGCATATCGTTTCAAATGTCCGTGGGAAGCTTGACTCGTGCTATGATTTATTTGATGTTATTGAAGCTACTTTTCCAGGAGGGACAATAACAGGGGCTCCAAAAGTTAGGACGATGGAGATTATCGAAGAACTTGAACCAGTGCGACGGGGTGTTTATACTGGCTCTATCGGATGGATCGGTTATAATGGTAATATGGAATTAAATATTGCGATTAGAACATTGGTAGCGAAAAATGGTTTTGCTTATGTTCAAGCTGGTGCAGGGATTGTAATTGATTCTGATCCAGAGGCAGAGTACAAAGAATCATTAAAAAAGGCAAGGGCTTTATGGAAAGCAAAAGAGTTGAGTGAAGTAGAGAATAGTAAAGTGAAGAGCTGAGGAGGAGTAAAAATGATTTTAATGATTGATAATTATGACTCATTTACGTATAATCTTGTTCAATATTTAGGTGAAATGGGCCAGGAGTTAATTGTAAGAAGAAATGACAAAATTAGTATCGAAGAAATTGAACGTTTAAATCCTAAATACCTTATGGTTTCACCCGGACCATGTAGTCCAAATGAGGCAGGTATTAGTTTGGAAGCAATTAAACATTTCGCTGGGAAAATCCCTATTTTTGGTGTGTGCTTAGGACATCAAGCAATTGCTCAAGTTTTTGGCGGTGATGTTGTTCGCGCTGACCGTCTCATGCATGGTAAAACATCAGAGATGTCCCATGATGCAAATACGATTTTCAAAGGAATGCCTTCACCTTTTACAGCGACAAGATATCATTCTTTAATTGTAAAAAGAGAAACGCTTCCGAATTGTTTTGAAATAACAGCAGAAACGGCTGAAGGTGAAATAATGGCCCTACGTCATAAAGAATTACCGATTGAAGGCGTGCAGTTTCATCCAGAGTCAATTATGACAGTCGAAGGAAAAAAGCTATTAAAAAATTTCATTGAACATTATTCGAGGTAACTCAAATGTATATATATATGAATGGAGAGTTTGTTTTACAAAAAGATGCAAGAATTTCTCCTTTTGACCATGGTTTTTTATATGGACTTGGCGTATTTGAAACTTTTCGTACCTATGATGGTCATCCATTTTTATTGGATGACCATTTTCAACGCTTAGCTTGTAGTGTAAAAGAACTGAATATTATACTTCCATTGGATAAAAACGATCTTTTGAAGATTATTGAGCAACTATTGAAAATTAACAAGTTGCGGGATGCATATATAAGGTTTAATGTTTCCGCGGGAGAAGCTCCAATTGGTTTACAAACAGAAGTGTATAATAATCCAAATGTTATTGCATTTATAAAGCCGATTATTGGTCAAATGTTGCACGCAAAGAAAGCTATTTTCCTAAATACTGTTAGAAACACACCAGAAGGTACTATCAGATTAAAGTCACATCATTACTTAAATAATATTCTTGGGAAACGAGAAGTTCCTGATCAAGATACTGAAGGTATATTCTTAACTAAGGATGGTTTTGTAGCCGAGGGTGTTGTCTCAAATGTTTTTTGGGTTAAAAATGGACATGTCTATACTCCCTCAGTAAAGACAGGGATCTTAAATGGCATTACCAGAAAATTCGTTATTGAGTTATTGAAAAAGAACGATATTCCATGTCATGAGGGTTTTTACAAAGCTGAAGAAGTATTGGAAGCTGATGAGGTCTTTATTACCAACTCGATTCAAGAAATCGTATCGATTACGATGGTGAATGGTTTTGAGTATTCTTCATCTGAAATAACTCAATTATTACAGGAGTTTTATGATGATTATAAAACGAAACGCCTTTGTGGAATAAAAGAGATAGAAGAAAGGAGTTAATTGTCTTATGAACAAAACGAACTTAATGAAGTTTGGAATACACGAATTAGATTTTTCGAAGAAAACCTTCATTATGGGTATTCTAAATATAACTCCAGATTCATTTTCAGATGGTGGTAAATACAACGATATAGATTTAGCTGTTTTAAGAGCAATAAGAATGGTAGAGGAAGGGGCTGACATCATCGATATTGGTGGTGAATCGACCCGTCCCGGTGCAGTGAAGGTAAGTGCGGAAGAGGAACTCGCTCGTGTAATCCCAATTATTCAGGCGGTTTCTAATGTTGTTGATATTCCAATATCAATTGATACGTATAAGTACGAAGTAGCGAAACAGGCGATAAAAGCCGGTGCAACTATTATCAATGATGTATGGGGAGCGAAAGCTGAGCCGAAAATAGCTGAACTTTCTGCTAACTATAAGTTGCCAATTGTCTTAACCCATAACCGTGATAACAAAAACTATACAAACCTGATAAATGACATGATCGCTGATCTACAAGTGAGTATTGCGATTTGTGAACAGGCAGGTGTTGAACACGATAAAATTATTTTAGACCCAGGCATTGGTTTTGCTAAGACGTATGACCAAAATATTGAGGTTATGCAAAATTTAGATAGAATTACTGCTTTGGGTTACCCAGTATTGTTAGGAACTTCAAGAAAATCAATGATTGGTATGGCTCTAAACTTACCGGCAGAAGAACGTCTAGAAGGAACTCAAGCGACGGTTTGTTATGGAGTAATGAAGGGTTGTCACATTATGCGTGTCCATGATGTGTTACAAATTTCAAGAACTGCCCAAATGATGGATGTATTAATGGGAAGAAGTGATTTAAGAAATGGATAAAATTTTATTGAATCAGTTAGAGTTTTATGGCTACCACGGTGTGTTTCCAGAAGAGACTAAATTGGGACAACGTTTTATTGTTGACGTTATCTTAGAAGCGGACCTTAAGGATGCTGGAAAAACAGACGATTTAACAAAAACGATAAACTATGCAGAAATTTATGAAGTAGTTAAAGAGGTAGTTGAAGGTCCCCCGTATAAGCTTGTTGAAGCAGTGGCCGAAAAGATTTCTAACGATATATTAAGCCGCTTTACTTTAGTTTCAATTTGTACAATAAAACTAATCAAGCCTAATCCGCCAATTGTCGGGCATTATCATTCTGTAGCTGTTGAAATAACGAGAAGTCGATATGAATAAAGGCAATATAGTATATGTTTCATTAGGTTCAAATATGGGAGACCGCCTAGAGTTTTTAAGATATGGTGTGATGAATTTAAATGAAAATGTAAATATAACCATAAAAAATTGTTCGTCTATATATGAGACAACACCAGTTGGTTTTTTAGATCAAGCGGATTTTTTGAATATGGTTGTTGAGCTTGAGACTTCATATACTCCTCTAGAGCTATTAAAATGTACCCAAGAAATTCAAAGGAAATCAGGAAGGAAATTCAATATTAAATGGGGTCCACGAACATTAGATCTTGACATTTTACTATATAATCAAGAAAATATTGAAATGGAACAATTAATTGTTCCCCATCCGAGGATGTTTGAACGAGGTTTTGTTATGGTGCCTTTAAAGGAAGTTGCTCCATCTCTCTACTTCAGCGCTATCAAAAAGTCAATTCAAGAAGTGTATCAAGAATTATTAGATAAAGAAGGTGTTCGATTATGGAAGAATCCATTTGGGGAAGAAGAATTAGAGCATTTCGAAAACTAAAAGGCTATACTCAGGAACAACTTGCGACAGAGTTGGGAGTATCAGTATCGGTATTAGGAGAAATCGAACGAGGAAATCGAATCCCTTCTGAAGATTTGATTAATCAAATATCTTTAGTTTTAAAAGTTGCTAAAGAAGACTTAAATTCAATTAACTAAATTTAGATAGGGGGTGGCATCCATGTTGAAAATAGGTGACATTACTATGAAAAACCCTGTTGTATTAGCTCCAATGGCTGGTGTGTGTAACCCGGCATTTCGATTAATTGCTAAAGAATTTGGAGCAGGGTTAGTATGTGCAGAAATGGTTAGTGACAAGGCGATCCTCTATAAAAATGAAAAGTCATTAAGAATGCTATATGTAGATGAACGGGAAAAACCATTAAGTTTACAAATTTTCGGTGGTGATAAAAAAACGTTAGTTGAAGCTGCAAAAGTAGTAGACCAACAAACGAATGCTGATATCATTGATATAAACATGGGTTGTCCGGTTCCGAAAATTACCAAGTGTGATGCTGGAGCGAAATGGCTTTTAGATCCAGATAAAATATATGAAATGGTAGCAGCTGTTGTTGATGTCGTAAAGAAACCTGTAACGGTGAAAATGCGCATGGGTTGGGATGAAGAGCATATCTATGCAGTTCGAAATGCACAAGCTGTTGAACGAGCTGGGGGCAAAGCAGTTGCTGTTCATGGCAGAACTCGTGTGCAAATGTATGAGGGAACAGCAGATTGGGATATTATTAGGCAAGTAAAGGAATCCGTAAATATTCCAGTTATCGGCAACGGTGATGTGAAAAGCCCTCAAGACGCTAAACGGCTATTAGAGACAACTGGCGCTGATGGAGTGATGGTTGGAAGGGCAGCATTAGGTAATCCATGGATGTTGTATCGAACGGTACAATATTTAGAAACTGGTGAATTAGCTCCCGATCCATCTCTTCGAGAAAAAGTCGATGTGTGCATGCTGCATTTAGATCGTCTCATTGACCTTAAGGGAGAGTATGTAGCTGTTCGTGAAATGAGAAAGCACGTTGCATGGTATGTTAAAGGCATGAAAGGTGCATCAAAAATTAAGGATCAAATTAACCAATTTAATTCTAGAGAAGAGATTAAAGAAGTTTTATATGGTTTTGTTAGTGAAATCGAAGCTAATGAGTCAATAACAAAGTAATTTGACAATCTAACTTATGTAACCTATAATACCTCTGTAATTGGTAACTGCCAGCAAGACGCTGGCAGTTTTCTTATACAAAGGCAATTATATCTTTTTTAGTTGCACGTTTAATCGCATTATTGAACAAAGCATGGATTAAATAATTAAAATTATACATTTAATTGGAAATGGACATACAAGATAATAAACTTATTACATACATAAATGTTGCTAATAAATTGTTAGGAGATGAGATAAATGACAAATGAATTAGAATTGAATGATCAGTTGCGAGTGCGGAGAGAGAAGCTCAAAAACTTATTTAACGAAGGGTTAGATCCTTTTGGGAAAAGATTTGAGCGAACATATACAGCCGAGAAGATGGAAGTGGAGTTTGAAGGTTTAACAAAAGAAGATCTAGAAGCAAAGGAAATTGAAGTCACTATCGCTGGTCGTATTATGACTAAAAGAGGAAAAGGTAAAGCTGGGTTTGCTCATTTGCAAGATCTTACAGGACAAGTTCAAATCTATGTACGTCAAGATGCAGTTGGTGAAGAACAATATGCTATTTTTGATACAATTGATATTGGTGATATTGTTGGTGTGACGGGAACTGCATTCAAAACGAAGGTAGGAGAGTTATCAGTTAAAGTAAAAGAATTTCAATTGCTAACAAAATCACTACGTCCCCTTCCTGACAAGTTTCATGGATTAAAAGATGTTGAACAAAGATATCGTCAACGTTATGTTGACTTAATTATGAATCCTGAAGTGAGAAAAACGTTTGTTACTAGAAGTAAAATTCTTAAGTCGATGAGAAACTATTTAGATTCTAACGGCTACTTAGAAGTAGAAACGCCAATGATGCACTCAATTGCTGGTGGAGCTTCAGCTAGGCCATTCATTACTCATCATAATGCGTTGGATATGGAATTATACATGCGTATTGCAATCGAATTACATTTAAAGCGTTTAATTGTTGGTGGGCTTGAAAAAGTATATGAAATCGGACGAGTATTTAGAAATGAAGGGGTTTCTACAAGACATAATCCAGAATTTACAATGATTGAATTATACGAGGCGTATGCTGATTATAAAGATATTATGGCTCTTACTGAAAATTTAGTTGCTCATATCGCAGAAGAAGTATTAGGGAAAACAACTGTTCAATATGGAGATTATGAAGTTGATTTAAAGCCGCAATGGAAAAGACTTCACATGGTAGATGCGATTAAAGAGTATGCAGGTGTAGATTTTTGGAGAGAGATGACGGACGAAGAGGCTCGCCAGATTGCTAAAGAACACAAGGTTCCAGTTAAAGAAACAATGACATATGGTCATGTAGTTAATGAATTTTTCGAGCACTTTGTTGAAGAAAAGTTAATCCAACCTACATTTATCTTTGGGCACCCGGTAGCGATTTCGCCTTTAGCCAAGAAAAATCCTGAAGATGAGAGATTTACTGATCGTTTTGAATTATTTATTGTTGGTAGAGAGCATGCCAACGCGTTTACTGAATTGAACGATCCGATTGATCAACGTCAACGTTTTGAAGCGCAATTAGAAGAACGTGCCCAAGGTGATGATGAAGCTCATATGATGGACGATGATTTTGTAGAAGCGTTGGAATACGGCATGCCTCCTACTGGTGGACTTGGAATTGGCATCGATCGTTTAGTAATGTTATTAACAAATGCTCCTTCAATTAGAGATGTTCTGTTATTCCCACAAATGAAACATAAAGAATAAAAAATATAGAAATATGGAAGTAGTCGATTCGTAGCTTTTACGGATCGGCTTTTTTTCTTTAAATACTCAAATTAAGATAAGAAGAAATAGAATAACTGGAACAGGAGAAGTTGATAAAAAGTTATTGACTTTTATATTTGTACATGATAAATTATTACTTGTCGCTTCAAGACACCATCAAAAACTTTTCAACAAACGTTATTGACATTGTTTTGTTGCTATGTTATATTAATAAAGTCGCCGATGAGCGAATATTGTTCTTTGAAAACTGAACACACAGCCAAGCGAATTAAAGAGATAGTAATATCTCGTCAATGTAACAAAATTTTTTGAGCTATATCAAACACTTTTATGGAGAGTTTGATCCTGGCTCAGGACGAACGCTGGCGGCGTGCCTAATACATGCAAGTCGAGCGGAGTTGAAAAAAAGTTTACTTT
>NZ_JBKBWN010000020.1:0-58199 GCF_046314235.1 Anaerobacillus sp. | reverse complement strand
ATCAAACTCTCCATAAAAGTGTTTGATATAGCTCAAAAAATTTTGTTACATTGACGAGATATTACTATCTCTTTAATTCGCTTGGCTGTGTGTTCAGTTTTCAAAGAACGATTTTCTTGGAACAGAGAAAGTTGTTAATAACAGCTTGTCTCAGCAACAAGAATTTAATCTTATCATATAACTCAAAGTGTGTCAACAATTTTCTTTTAAAAATTATTTTGTCTCAGCACTTCAAATCAGCGACTTAACTAATATAACACTCCGACAAATAAACGTCAACAGTTTTTTTACTATCTTATTTTATCTCGAGACAACAGCAAACCTAAAGCGCACTTCTTCTATATATAGAAGAAAAACCTGCAGTCTTACGACCACAGGTTCTGTAACAAAGCTACATCTATTCTACTAGATAAACGAAGTATAAAATAAATACAAAGAATAACACGTACATGATCGGATGAACTTCTTTAGCTTTACCTTTTGCTACCATTGTAACTGGGTACATAATAAAGCCCATCGCAATTCCTGTTGCAATACTAAAAGTTAATGGCATTGTAAGAATTGTCAAGAATGACGGTACTGCGATCTCGAATTTCTTCCAATCAATTCGACTTAACGAAGATGACATCAGAATACCAACAACAATTAGCGCTGGAGCTGTAACTGCTGGAGCATTCATGAAAATAACTAATAACGGTGAAAAGAATAAAGCGATGACAAACATGAACGCTGTTACCACTGAGGTAAATCCGGTTCTACCACCTGCCGCTACACCCGCAGATGACTCAATGTATGCCGTCGTAGTAGAAGTACCTAAAATCGCCCCGATAGAAGTTGCTGAAGAGTCAGCAAACAACGCCTTATCTGCACGCGGCAGTTTATTATCCTTAACAAATCCAGCTTGGTTTGCTACTGCGTATAAAGTACCTGCAGTATCAAAGAAGTCTACGAATAAGAACGTCAAAATGACAACTAGTAAGCTTACAGTAAACACTTCTGAAAATTCAATTCTAAACAAATGCCCAAACGTTGGATCTAAACTTGGAATAGCACCAAAAACTTTTTCTGGCATTGGAGCAATCCCTGTCGCCATTCCAATAACAGCTGTAATTAACATTCCGTAGAAGATACCGCCTTTATAGCCACGTGCCATAAAGATGACAGTAATAACCACTCCGAAAACCGCAAGTAATGGAGCCCCTGAAGTAATATCTCCTAAAGCCACTATTGTAGCTTGAGCAGGATCAGGAATGATAATCCCAGCATTTTTCAAACCAATAAAAGCGATAAATAAACCAATACCGGCAGCTGCAGCATATTTTAATTCTGCTGGAATTGCATTTATAATCGTTTCACGAATTTTTGTTACAGTAATAAGAATAAAGATAAGACCCGAAATAAATACACCGAACAACGCAGTTTCCCACGGAATACCCATACCTAGAACAACACCATAAGCAAAGAATGCATTAAGCCCCATACCCGGCGCTAAGGCGATTGGATATTTTGCAAGAACACCCATTATCAACGTTCCAATAGCCGCTGCCAATGCAGTTGCCGTAAATACCGCACCAGGATCCATTCCCGCAGCACTTAAAATTAGAGGGTTAACAAATAAAATATAAGCCATAGCTAAAAACGTTGTGACACCTGCGATAGTCTCCTGACGATACGAAGTTCCATTTTCCTTAAAACCAAAATAACGATCCATTTTTAGTAGTTCCTCCTCATAATCTTTTTTGGGCTATTTTTTTAGCTCCAGCCTTTTGTATTTTTCCCATTTCACAAACAAAAAACTCCAGGAGATTTACATCTACCTGGAGCTTTGACAACAAGAAAAATAACATAATTACTAAGATACCTATGGCAACCTTAATAAAAAATGAACTTCCTTCGTAGTCAAGCTATTTACGGTAGCTCGGTAGAAACGCTCAGGCCCTATTCCTGAGTATATACGAAACATATTAATTCAATCGTAAGCATAAATTTAAATCTTCTAGCTTACGTGTTGAAATTATCCCAAAGGGACATTATTGCTAACAAATTTAGTTTAGCAACAAAATCCGACAAAGTCAACAATAGAAACGAACATTAATTAAAAATTTATTTTTATTGTTCGTGTTTTATTCCCACTCGATTGTTGCGGGTGGTTTAGAAGTAATGTCATACACTACTCTATTTACATTCTTTACTTCATTAACAATTCTAACAGAGATCTTTTCTAAAATATCGTAAGGAATTCGAGCCCAATCAGATGTCATCCCATCGATTGAAGTAACAGCACGGATACCGACTGTGTAATCATACGTTCTAGCATCACCCATCACACCTACACTTCGCATATCAGGAAGGGCCGTGAAGTATTGCCAAATTTCTCGCTCTAGTCCAGCCTTTTTAATTTCATCACGAAGGATTGCATCACTTTCACGAACAATCTCTAATTTCTCTTCTGTGATTTCTCCTAAAACACGAATACCTAATCCTGGACCTGGGAAAGGTTGACGCCATACGATTTCATCAGGAATTCCTAATTCTGAACCTACTTTTCTTACCTCATCTTTAAATAACGTGTTAAGAGGCTCAATTAATGTAAACGTCATATCTTCAGGTAAACCACCAACGTTATGGTGCGACTTAATCGTTTGAGCAGTAGCCGTTCCACTTTCAACGATATCTGTATAAAGGGTGCCTTGGGCTAAGAAGTCGATTCCTTCTAATTTAGTAGCTTCTTCTTGGAACAAGTAAATAAATTCATTTCCAATGATTTTTCTTTTTTGTTCAGGGTCTGATACACCTTTTAACTTACTTAAGAAACGTTCTTGAGCATCAATTTTAATGACGTTCATGTTAAAGCCTTCAGAGAAAGTTTTCATAACACCTTCAGCTTCGTCTTTTCTCAATAAGCCGTGGTCAATAAACATACAAGTTAATTGATCGCCAATCGCTTTATGGATGAGTACCGCTACTACTGAGGAATCAACCCCGCCACTAAGAGCACAAAGAACTTTACGATCACCAACAAGTTCTTTCACTTTCGCCATTTCTATTTCAATGAAATTCTCCATTGACCAGTTGCCTTCGCACTCACAAATTTTATAAACAAAGTTTTCTAACAGGTGAATTCCATATTCCGAATGACGAACTTCTGGGTGGAATTGTACACCGTAAAGCTTCCGTGAAACATCGCTCATAGCTGCAACAGGACACGAAGGACTTGTTACATCTACTACAAAACCTTCTGGTGGGGCAACTACTAAGTCACCATGACTCATCCAAACAGATTGCTCTGATGGTAAACCATCATATAATTTCGTTGCATTTTCAACCTTAATCATTGCTTTTCCATACTCGCGATGATTAGCCGCTTCAACCTTCCCACCAAAGTGGTGAGACATTAATTGCATGCCATAGCAAATACCTAAAATAGGAATACCCAGCTCGAAAATCTCTTCATCACATTTTGGCGCACCTGGCGTATAAGCACTATTAGGTCCACCAGAAAAAATTATTCCTTTCGGATTCATTTCTTTTAATTCTGCTGCAGTTAATGTATTAGGATGTAACTCACTAAAAACACCGAGATCACGTATTCTACGTGCAATCAATTGGTTGTATTGCCCACCAAAATCTAAAACAATAATTTTTTCATTGATATTTTCCATCCTCTTTACTCCACCCTCTATGTTTTTTTCAACAACGTATACGTGCACTAAGATAAATCACTAATAAGATAACCAACCCTCACCTAGCTGCAATAGCGCTCGCTTTTAAAAGGGTTAACCTTCTTAAAATATAACAAAAAAACTAGAATTTACCTTTTTTAGAAGTTTAACCCTCTCTATTTACTAAATAGAGTAGTCTCAACTTCTAATCATTTACTAAATACAACAAAACCACCTAAATAAAGTATGGCACAGTAGCTTATATTACTATGCAAATTATGATTACTCTATATAGATAATCCATAGGATTAGTAAATGACTAAAAAGGCAGAATCCTAGTTTTAATAAGAATGATTCCCTTTGCGTAAATAGAGCTAAGGATCATTTTTTATTTAAACTATCTTTCTAATATTTTTCCCAAAAGGAAAATAAAAAGAAAAGAAAAGTTCCTGCCTTCATAGTCAGGCCATTTACGGCGACCCGGTAGAGACTCTTAGGCCTTATTCCTAAGGATATATGAAGGGAATATTACAACGTTCGACATTTTGTACGAAATTATTGTAACAGCCGACTATGAAAAGTGCAAGAGTCCTTTTTAGACCCAAGCCGATTTATGTTAGTAAAAAATTGTCCATCCTTTACATTCTACTAAACATAAACTCAGGTAGATAATGACACACTGATCAATAAAAATCGGTTAAGAACTCAACTTCTTCACTAAGACTTCCCATAGTGGCATTTTTTCTTTCCAACTATGCTCGTCTTTGGCATTACCATAATACAGTTTTTCGTAATGAAGTGTTAATACTTCCATCTCATTCGTAGAAAATGAACGATCAATCCGCTTAGCGTATTCTCTTAAAGTTTCATCGACATTCCGTCTATGTCCATTCAATTCTAAAAGCCACAACAGTCGTTCATATGCTTTGATAAAAACATTGTCATCGTTAGATTTCAACTTATATAAATACAAGAAGCATAAAGTAATAAGTTTTTGATGATTTTTATAAACGGAAAAGCCGATTAAAATCATCACAATGAGACCGAAAACTATTTTAAATGGAAATTGTAGAGATTTTAACCCACTTTTTTTCCCGCCCCCACCAGATGGATCACTACCACTTGGAGAATCCACCCCATCTTCTAGTGGTAAAAAAGGATTTTCAGGGTCTTGCTCCCTTTCCCGTCTTTCAGCTTCTTCCTGGGAATTATTATTATCAATGTCAACATTATCAGTTTCTTGTTGTCCCTCTACAAATTCAAATGTATGGTTAAAACCTTTAGTAGGTTCAAAGGGCACCCATCCACTGTCAGGAAAATAAACCTCTACCCAAGAATGAGCATTAGCATTCGATATCTGGTATTTATTATACTCACCGAGCCGTTCAACCATTTCACCTTGGGTAAACCCTTTGACCCAGCGAGCAGGTATATCTAAGGTACGGAGCATAACCACCATCGACGTGGAGTAATTATCACAATAACCTCTTTTAGTTTCAAACAAAAATTGATCAACATAATCTTGACCATCTCCAGGAATAGCAACGTCTGTCGTCTCGTACTCAAAACCACTTCTAGAAAAGTAACCTTCGATTGCCTTTACTTTATCATAACGATTGTCGTACTTGTCAGTAATTTGGCGAGCCAACCCTCCAATACGATCCGGTATATCAGGTAATTGCAGATAAACCTCTCGAATATGTTCCGGGTCAAGCTTTGACGTCCCCTTTAATTCATCAATAACAAATTGGGGAGTATGGTAAGTTAGCGTATACTCCTTCAAAAACAACGGTTTGCCATCAGTGCCTGTTGTCGTACCAACCTTTCCACTCACATAATCGATCAAATAACGAAAGTCATCCGAGGAGTAAAAACTAACTTTATCGTTATCTATTTCTACTAACTCTCCTGGATAAAAGAAGTGCCAATAGCGGTTATCGTCAACCATCGATATAGTCGTTTCCTTCTGTTCTTTTGGAACCATTTGCTCATAAAGCTGCACAGCAACATTACTATCGTAGAAGTCACTATAGCGAAATGT
Organism: Anaerobacillus sp.; assembly: GCF_046314235.1. Taxonomy (NCBI): domain Bacteria; kingdom Bacillati; phylum Bacillota; class Bacilli; order Caryophanales; family Bacillaceae; genus Anaerobacillus; species Anaerobacillus sp. The sequence goes on along the minus strand of NZ_JBKBWN010000020.1, from coordinate 52,496 downwards.
TTTATCTAATTGGTGATCTACAGACTGCCAACCTTTTCCTGTGTAAATCTCTTTTGACTCTCCACGCCAATATTGGCCTTTTTTCGCAGTAGCAGTGAACACAATTGAACCATCATGAAGAAAACCACCACCTAAGACTTCATCATTTTGGCTATAACCTATTGTCCGAACTGTAGCTGTCCCTTCACCATTTATCGCTCCCTTTACCATCGGAAGTGGATCAGGCCAATAAGGCGCAAATTTAGGCGCGAAAAAAGAAATAACAGCAACAAAGGCAATAATAAATGTCAGTGTATTCGCCCAAGATTTCCCTTTAAACTCATCAGTAGTTACTTGCTCTTGCTCTTCCAATCGTAGTTTATATAAGATCGTCATTAGTAGAAAGCCTACGACAACAAGCCGAATAATCGCATAAGTCGCATCATAGATCGTAAAGGTATCAATAACCGTTACATAAATGACTGAAATTAACAGAAAGAGAAAGATCTTTTTTAAATGACAAAGCCAATAATGAATTAAATAGCTAATAATTGCTAGCACTAAAAATAAGAGAAAACTTCGAAATTCAAAGGATAAAGCATTCATATTATTACTAAATAAAAAGCGAATATTCTTTCCTAAATCTTCGCCAAACCACAACAACGTTGCGAAACCTTCGCGAAGAAAAGATCCTTCAAAAAAAGTTGAATGGATACTATACATGATCGCAATGAAAATGATTGGAACTGAGACATAACTAACAAGCCGAATATACATTAAGAGTAAACAAAAAATCGTGAACCATATAAATACTTGCAAGTTCCCGGTATTCGTAATATCTGGTAGCGGGCGTAGCCATTCCCATAACACAATAAAAGCTAAACTATACAGTACTATCATTTGCAAAGAGAAGATGTTACGATTTTTTAGCAACAGCTTCACCTCCTTGCAAATCTGCTTTGAAGCTATTTTTACCGATAACATAATATGGGACATTTAGCTTTGCAACTAGCGCTAATTTATTTTGTTCGTTTAGAGTCAGTTTTCTAGAACCTGTCACTAAACAAAATGCTGTTTGTACCCTTTTTTTCTTTAGCCTTCGCACGTTTTCGATCATAGCATCTGTAATTCGTGTCGTGATAAGCACAAGAATTGTGTCTGTCGTAATTTTATTAATTTCATTAACAAAAACAAAGTCAAATCCATTCCCTAAATGAAAATGTAATTTAGCTAAATGTTCTAACATACTACTTTGGTGGATTTCACCGTAATGAATTGGATAACGACTCACATCTTTACCAATGGAAAGTAAGCCAAGGTGAAAATGCTGTTTATAACTATGAACAGTAAACGATGTCGCCAGTTCAACTGCTTTTTCAAACACTAAAGCATCTTCTTTACCTTTAATCGAACAATCAAGGGCGATTAAGAAACGTTGCCCTAAATATTCCTCAAACTCTTTTGTCATTAGTTTATTAATTCGAGCTGTTACCTTCCAATCAATACTCGTTAAACGATCGCCAGGTACATACTCTCTTGAACCTGCAACTGAGGTCACATCTTCAATTATTCTTTGTGAGGTTATATATGCTTCAGCTTCATTTTCATTGTAGACATTCCAATTATTAAGTTCCTCGAAGCTAGGATATACAACAACTTCTGTTTTTACGATAACTTCCTTCTCTTTTGTAAACAGGCCAAATAAGTCACTTGTTCGAATTTTCACTGTTGAAAATTGATATTCTCCACGTTTCGGCTGTCTAATCGTATATGAATAAACTAGCCTTTTATCAAATGAAGGATATAGGATTTGTTTGGAGTTGATATGTTTATTTTTAAGCCTCCATACATCAGGAATGACATCCTCAACAATAAAGAACAAAAACGGAAAAGGATAATTACGAGAAAGTGTAATAGTTACTCTCAAATCTTCTCCAGAAACTAACCTTTCGGCATTAACCTTCCTAGTAACCTCAACACTACCAATAGGCATTAGCGCATAGATAGACGTAATAGAAAGTACAAGTAACGTTGAATAAAACAAAAACCAGCTAACAAATCCCCCTTGGAACATCGCATATACAAAGGTTGATATCATAATAACAAGAAGGATGATCACCTTTAACATCGGCCGATTTTTTTTCATTAGCGAACAGCTTCTTTCCTAACTGGAATTTTCACTCGTTGAATGATCTCATTTACGACTACTTTAGTTGAGACATTGGCAAACTTCGAATCAGAATTCAAGATGATACGGTGTCCTAATGCAAACGGCGCTAAAAATTTAATGTCATCAGGAATGACGTATTCTCTACCTTGAATAAATGCCAAAGATTGAGCTGCTTTCATTAGCGCAATTGAGCCCCTTGGACTTGCTCCTAAATAAACCGAACTATGATTTCTTGTTTCATTCACGATTGAAATGATATACGATTTAATAGATTCATCGACATATATCTCAGTAACTTCTTTTTGCATAATTAATAAATCATCCAATGAAAGTACAGCCTCTATTTTTTCGATCGGATGCTGTTTTTCAACACGATTCAACACTTCCATCTCCTCTTGGTGAGAAGGATAACCAATTTTAAACTTAAATAAAAACCGATCCAATTGCGCTTCCGGAAGGGGATATGTGCCACCGTATTCAATTGGATTTTGTGTCGCCATAACAAAGAACGGCTTCTCTAATTGCCGCGTTTCACCATCTGTAGTTACACTTGCTTCTTCGAGAGCTTCAAGAAGAGCCGCTTGCGTTTTAGGCGACGTACGGTTAATTTCATCGGCTAAGACGACATTTGCCATAATTGGCCCTGGTCGAAATTTAAATTCCATTGTTTTTTGATCATATACGGATACACCAGTCACATCTGATGGCAATAAATCAGGTGTAAACTGAATTCGTTTAAAGTTCGCTCCAATCGACTTTGCAATAGCTCTTACCATCATTGTCTTCCCGACACCTGGTACATCCTCTAACAGAACATGTCCCCCACTAAGCATGGCGATCAAACTCAAAGTAACCTCTTTCCGCTTGCCAACTACAACCTGTTCGACGTTCTCTACGACTTTATTTATTAATGGATGTTTCACCATAAACGATTGATTTTCTTGCAAAGAAAGACCTCCTCTAATCTATCAATATATTTTTTCACTGTTCTAATTAATCATAACATTTCTATTACATTTTTTCTTTATTTTTACAGTAGTAATTTTTTGAGAGTGTTTTAATTGGTAATATATTTGACGTTATTTTTGAAAAAAAGGTTTCAAGTTAGGCTTAAAACCCATTTTCGCTTAGACAAATTACCCTTTTAAAATACACGAATACTGTATAAAGAAAATTTTGTTAGGAGGCAAAAAAAATGGAACAAACTTATTCGAAAAAAGGTGTGAGACCGAAACATCTCGCCTGGCATGAGACTTTAGAAATTCATGAATTAGTCGCTTTTCAAGCGATTGGACTTATGAAGCTAAAAAAAACATACCCAGAAATTAAGTGCCAACAGCTAAAAAAACTATACAAAGAAGCGGTTGACGGTTTAAGCATGAACATTCGTGAACTTATTAGATTTTATAATTTAGCACCAAAGGCAGACCGCTCTTTCCGAAATGATGAAACTGCATTTTACGCGGGTGACTTATTAGCATTTTGCAAAACGTCGGTCCGAAATTACAGTATTGCAATTACCGAAACAGCAACACCAGCTGTCAGAAACACTTTAAAACAGCACTTAAATAAGGCGATTGATTTGCATGCAAAGGTTTTTGAATATATGCATGAAAGAAGTTACTATCCTGCATATGATCTTGATCAAATGCTAAAAAATGACCTTAACTTAGCTGAAAAGGCACTAGCACAACCACTTAAGTAGTGAATCAATATCGGCCAACCTTTTTTACCTAGCTGGATTTCCTTTCCCTTCGCTGTAAAATTTTTACGAATTATAGAGGCACGTTCAAGGTAATCGAGCAACATCTTCTAGTCTTTATATACAAAAAAGAAGGTGACTCCTAAGTGTCTGCTCACCTCAAGCTTTTACGTTATATAGAAAGAAGATCGATATCCACATTCTATATATTACCCTTGAGCTTACGGACACTTAGTTTTGAGTCGCCCTCTTTTTAATATCGTACCTGTTATGGTTGGAGCTGTTTAAGCTCCTCTAAATCTAAATCGATTTCATAATCGACACCATCTATATTAAAACCATTTATTTGCAAAAATTCTTCCCTAAAAAGATCAAATGCCGTTATATCCTTAAAATTACCCTGAGTAATTTGTGCTATAATTGTTTTAACTTCACTTTGAATATCTTCACTCATTTCCAAATTATCTGGCCTTAACCGACCTACTTCATCGATTTCACGCTTACTTCCATAAAGCATATCTCTAAAGAAGCGTACTTTGTGCATAATTGGCGTTTCGTGTAACCCTTTCTCTACCATCACCTTATATAAGGCACTTGCATAAAGAGGAAATGTAGGAATAACCGCACTTGCTTTCGTCGTAACAGCCTTACTAGAAGAAACGATACATTCTCCATTTACTACATCTTGTAGAAACGTATTCAACTTCTCCGCTGTGTCCTCAGCATGCCGCTTTGCACACCCTAATGTCCCTTTCCCATATATAGGTTGCGTTACTTCTGGACCGATGTATGAGTATAGAGTCGTTTTAAAACCTTCTGCCATGACATCTTCTTGGTGAAGGGCCCTCACCCAAAGTTCCCAATCTTCTCCACCCATGACTTTTACAGTTTGATTAATTTCATCTTCAGTTGCTGGTTCAATCTGTTGTTCAAATAGTTCACCAGTTTCTATATTAATATTTAACCCCCTGAAAGGTTCATCAATAGGCTTTATTACAGAACTATAAACATCTCCTGTCGCAGGGTCTTTCCTTTTCGGTGCGGCTAAGCTATAAATCAACAAATCTATTTTTCCACCAAACTCTTCCTTAATGTAGCGAATGACTTCATCCCTAGTTTCATCTGTAAACGCATCCGCGATGAAATTTTTCGCAATAAGTCCTTGTTTTTCAGCTTCCTGTTTGAAAAAAATATTATTCCACCAACCTGCTGTGGCAAGCTTTTCCTCACTAAAAATTCCTCGTTCAAAAGACACTCCAATCGTATCAGCATGACAACCAAAAGCCAATGCGATACGAGATGCCAATCCATAACTCGAAGAGGCTCCTAAAATTAATACTTTCTTCGGTCCTTCAAATTCTCCTTGTGTTTTCACATAGTTTATTTGCTCAAGAACCGCTTGTTTACAACCAATTGGGTGTGCAGATCTTGAAACGTTTCCAGTTATCTTTTTTGCTATAATCATGACTTCATCTCCAGTAATAATCTTATTTCGGTGGTATAACTCTTGCTATTCCTTCAATAATTCCGCAGTTATTGTACCCCCTATATCGTAACTTTCATTCAAATTATACACTTCTTTGCTCATCTTTTCACAATAATATTTTTATAAGGCATTACTGACTATATAAGTATTTTTGTTCATAGACACTTTATACATTAAGTATGATCGGAACAGGGTCAAATTTCTTCCCCATAACCACTATAATTATTTTCCTTGTGTGTCAACGGCGGCGTTGTGTTATAAATGAAACATGAGGCTACCCATGGGGCAGCCTCATTTCTTTTTACCTTATTGACTTTCTAAATCTTCCCATTCGATTTCAACTCCCCATTTTGTCGCAAGCTTATCTAAAGCTTCTTCATGTTCTGTGTGGAGTCTATCTAATTCTTCATAAAGCTTAACAACTTCGTCTTCTTTTCCTGCCAGCCAAGCGTTTTCTGCTTCTAAATGTTTTCTAAGTGCTTGATCATAAATGCTGTGTATATCTCTTAACTCTTCTTTCTCAATCGCATGACCATATGCCTCAGACTTAGCAATAATATTCTCTAAAGACGGAATGAAAACATCACGTGTAAAGACTAACCATTCTTCCTGATCTTCAATCTGATATCCTTGTTGATCTAATAGATTGTACTCATACTTGATTTCATATGTTTCCTCTAAGTATGTGAGCATATAATCAGTATTACCTGATAAATTTTGGTACGCATAATACCCTAAGAATAATAGTGGGATAATACCTAGTAATATCGATATGACCTTTTTGTTGTTCATATTCTTTCCTCTTTTCGTGTCATGAATGGTGTTAACGTGATAATTATAAATCTGTTTGAAATTTCTGTCAAAACCATTTTTTACATTACTTTATAATTAATGGAGAGATGAAGAGGAATAACTAAATAAATAATAAACACTCTTCCCCTACACCCTTTCACAACCAAATGTGTACCCAATAATAACCTTTTAACACCATCTTTCCTCCATTACCGTTGATTATTAGATTCCTAATAAAAGTAGTTAATATATATAAATACTTTTATTTCTATACGCATAAGTAATTAGACTAATAAGTATGAATATTATTAATATTCAGTTCATTATTGGCTCCTTTCTTGCATTTGAAATGATAAGTCCACAAAAATCTTAAGGGGTGATTTTTTAATGTTAAAGCGTATTTTTGTCTGTCTTTTGATCATTGCTCTTACTATCTCAGGTGTTACAGTCTCCCAGCTATCGGAAAAAGTTCAGGCTAATAGTGGAAATGGTAAGGTCTTTCTCATTGGTGGCGCACTGTCAGATAACAATGCTGAGGTCTTTAACGCAATGAAAGCTGCTGCTGGTGGAGGTAGACCAAAAGTTGCTGTTTTCACTACGGGGGCCTTTAACCATCAAGCGTCATATGATGCCTATCATGTAGACATAACAGGCTCTCTCTCCTATAAAAATCTCTTCTCAAGCTACGGATTCGACCCTGTTTGGGTACCAATCTCAATTGATAATTATTCAACTGAAGCATACAAGCAGTCGAATATTGATATCGTAAATAGTGCACAGCTTATTTTCTTTAATGGTGGAAACCAAACTAGACATGCAACTGCATTATTAAGAAGTAACGGCTCTGATACACCCCTTATGACAGCTGTAAGAAATAAATTTAATAACGGTGGAGTGATTGCAGGTACAAGTGCCGGTGCTCATGTCCAATCAAATCCTATGTATGGGGGCGGCACAAGCTATGATTATTTGAGATTAAATAATATGCTTTCATACTCGGAAAGAGGATTTGGCTTTTTAACAAATGCCGTAACAGATACCCACTTCGATGCTCGCGGAAGACTCGGGCGCGTCTTGGTAGCTGTTAGGGACTTAAATAAAACGTACGGTTATGGGGTTGATGAGAATACGGCCCTCTATGTGAATGGAAATGTTGCAACGGTATATGGTGAAAGAGGGGTATTTATTACGGATGCATCACAAGCTACCTTTTATAATAGTAGAAATTTTGACGCAGCCGGATTTAGACTGCATTATTTAACCTCTGGAGATAGCTTTAATTTAAGTACAAAACAAGTAACGTCGACGAAAAGATTAATTACATCACCATATTACAGTGGTTACTATGATTCCAACGATGTATTTGCGGCATACGAAACTACTAAATCCGTGACAAGATTAGTTGATCAAACAGCTTCATTTAATCTTGGGTCAACTCGCGAAAGAAATCCAAGGTTCACCATAAGGTTTGAAAAAAACTCATCTACAAAAGGCTATTATTCAAACCAAAAATATACCGCGGAGAATGTTATTGTTGGCGTAACCTGGAGGTAAGCAACTAATAAACATGAGCGCTATATGATTTAAGGAATTCACAATAAAAAAACAAGTAGCACAGACCCCGACCTTGGTTTGTGCTACTTGTTTTTATTTACCACTGAAGCAGTTTTGTTCCTAATAACGGATTATAGAGCGATCGGCTTTTGACAAGCAATGCCTATCCAATCACTATCATCGTAAAATTCTGAACCCATTAAGTCACTCCAGATATCTTTTATCTCAAAGCCTACCGAAGTAACAATTGCAATAATATCTTCTTTTGAATAATCATTAAACCAGTTTCGATATATAGAAATACGACCATTTTCTTCAGCTACAACATATTGGTCTAAATAAACATTAATTTCTGGGTAATCAAACCCCATCTCTAATACAAAATGTTTATCTTTTCTCCAGAAACAATTTTCTGAAACATACCAATTATTCTTTATGCCTTCTTTATTTCGGTGTTGCCTCGTTGTTACATCAAAAATAAAATATCCTCCTGGAACAAGCGCTTCATAAATCTTTTTTATAAGTATATCCCTTTCATAAGGAGATAGTACACAAATGTCTCCATAGATTAAAGTGATACAATCTTGCCCCTTATCAAAATCAATATTTAAATAATTTCCGTATACATAATTGATTTCTTGGCTTGCTTGTTTTGCCTGATCTTTTGCATAATTAATAGATCTATTAGAGTAATCAATCCCTGTTACCCGAAATCCATTTTCAGCCAAAAGACTTGTATATAAACCAGGCCCACAACCTAAGTCCAAAAACCTACTATCTGTTTTTAACCTAGTAAACGAAGTAATATGTTTAACAGTCTTTTCTATAGTTTCCTTCTTTCTACTGGCTGCATCGATGTTTGGGTTTATGTGAGCAGTCAACATTTGCTCTGAGATGTACGGATCGTTCCAAAACATTTCCTCTCCAGGAGTAAAAGGATTTGGTTTTTTTGTAATTACTTCTAAAAGGTCAAAGTTGATTTTGTTTTGCTTTATCAGATTTTGTAACATATTTATTTTCCCTCTCTTTTTTAGCATTTTTAAAAATAATTCCCCTAAATTGTAAAATAAACATGCTATCACCCTCTTTATAATTATTTTAGTAACCAGCTTCTATTTCTTCCGATTTAATTAATTTGTTAAGTATTTCACATGTATGAACATGAAATATTTACCAGTTACTAATCTTACTTTATCATGTGCAATTTAGATCGTCAATTGTACTTTAATCAATAGCACCGAACTTAATCGTTCTAGATAATATTAGTTTATTAATATTAACATCATCTATAAGTCGAAAACTAAAGAAAACTAAGGAAAAACAAACATATATGACTAAAAATAGTTAATTACGCCGGTTTTAGTAATCTACATTATTAGAATATTATGAAATTGTTACAATATAAAACTATAAGGAGGTTTAAAGTTTTGAGAAAATTTAAGTTAATTGGAGTTGTGTTAAGTTTTTTGTTGGCGTTTACGATGATCTTTTCATCCGTTGGAGCTAGCTCTAATGGCAAAGGTGTTGAGAAACACGACTATTTGATAGGTTTTCATGAAAAAGTAAATAAACGTGTTGTTGAGAATACTGGTGGTGAAGTTCTACATGAGTATCAATACATGCCTGTACTGCATGTGAAGCTTCCAGAAAAAGCCGCTGAAGCACTTAAGAAAAATCCTAACATTGCCTATGTTGAAAAGGATGAAGAAGTCACGGCAACACAAACGGTACCTTGGGGCATAAACCATATCAACGCACCTACTGTACATTCTTGGGGTAACACTGGAAATGGAGTTCGAGTAGCCATTCTTGATACAGGGATTGCCACTCACGAAGATTTAAGAATATCCGGTGGAGTGAGTTTTATTAGCAGTGAATCAAGTTATCAAGATTTTAATGGTCATGGGACACATGTCGCAGGAACAGTTGCAGCACAAAATAACAGTTATGGTGTACTTGGTGTCGCTCCATCAGTAAACCTTTACGCTGTTAAAGTATTAGATCGAAACGGGAGCGGCTCGCTTAGTGCTATTGCTCAAGGAATAGAATGGTCAATTACAAACAAAATGGATATCGTAAACATGAGTTTAGGAGGATCAACAGGATCTACAGCTTTACGTCAGGCAGCTGATAACGCCTATAATAGAGGAATCTTATTAATTGCCGCTGCTGGTAATACAGGTACACAAGGGATTTCCTTCCCTGCAAGATACAGTTCTGTTATGGCCGTAGGAGCCGTCGATTCTAATAATAGAAGAGCATCTTTCTCAACCTACGGGAGTGAGCTAGAAATTATGGCTCCAGGTGTGAATGTATTAAGTACTTATACATCAAACCGTTACGTTTCTCAAAACGGTACTTCAATGGCTAGTCCACATGTAGCTGGAGTTGCAGCTTTAGTTAAGAGCCAGTATCCATGGGCATCAAATGCTCAAATTAGACAAAGACTTAAAGATACAGCAACACCACTTGGAAATTCATTTTATTTTGGTAGTGGGGTAGTAAATGCCTCCCGTGCGGCTTACTAAGAATACTTAACCAGGAGGCTGGGATAAAAGTGTCAGACACTTTTATCCCAGCCTCCAAGTATTTATAAGGTAAATTTATTCCGGTATAAAGGATTAGATTTATAACTTTTACTATTTTTCAATTACAATTAGTTGGGTTCGCATTTGATTTATACAGACTAGTAAACATGGATTCTATAAAACAATTAAGTAAGTTTTATTATCCTTTGGTTATTACTACCCCTAAAGGGTAACGATAAATTTCGTTGTGATTGAATAAAGGGACCATCTACTAATACATCAATTTCTCTTAATAAGGCAAGTTCATGTTCATCGTTACGAAACAAAAGTTCCTCTAATGTATAGCCGGTGTAAGCCCAAATATTTTTCCCCAGACTTTTTAACTTTTTTGCTAGTATGATAATTTCTTTGGCTTGATAAAAGGGATCGCCACCTGAAAAGGTTACTTCATTGATCGGGTTTGAAATGACTTCAGATACAAGTTGTTCTACAGAATATTCTTGGCCATTTTCGAAATTCCAGCTTTCGGGATTATGGCAGCCTTGGCAGTGGTGCGGACAACCAGCAAAGAAAATTACGGTTCGGAGTCCTTCGCCATCAACAATCGAATCGTGAATTATTGATAATACTTTCATTAGCGATGTTTGACTCGATTTTTTTCTTCATTACGCTTGGCTCTGTTCCAACGCTTCAAATCGCCGACTAAATAACCGGTGATACGGCGAATTCGCTCAATCTTTTCAGTGTCATCCTCATTACAACTTGGACATCTGTCACCAATAATTCCATTATAACCGCAAGTCGTACAACGATCGATCGGGTGATTAATCGATCCATAGCCTATCCCATTATCTTTCATCTCTTCAACAATTTTTTGAATGGCTTTTAGATTTTCTCTCGCATTGCCGTCTAACTCAATGTAAGTAATATGACCTGCATTACAATAATGATGGAATGGTGCTTCAAGCTTTATTTTTTTAAAGATTGATATCGAAAAGTCCACTGGAATATGAAACGAGTTCGTATAATATTGTTTATTCGTAACTCCTTCAATCATCCCAAATTGCTGTTGGTCTGCTTTGACAAACTTCCCTGATAGACCTTCAGCAGGAGTTGCGATCACACCAAAGTTTAAGCGAGTTTGCTCTGTTTCTTCATCAGTTCGATCTCTCATATGTGCAATAATTCGTTTTCCTAGTTCCCAAGCTTCCGTACTTTCCCCATGGTGCTTCCCAATTAAAGCAGTTAGTGCTTCAGCAAGTCCAATAAAGCCGACACTTAGCGACCCTTGCTTTAAAACTTCTTTTAACGTATCATGTCGCTCTAACTGTTCGCTCCCTTTCCAAACACCTTGCGAATATAAAAAACCAAACTCACCAACTGTTTTACTTGCTTGGTACTCAAACCTTTCTAATAATTGCTTGATTGTCGTTATAATCGCCTCGTCCAAGCTTATAAAAAACGCATTAACATCACCTTTAGCTAATAATGCTAACTTTACAAGATTGATCGTACTAAATGAGAGATTACCCCTACCAACAGAATTCTCTGGTCCATTAATATTACTCATCACCCGGGTGCGGCAGCCCATATAGGCGACTTCACTTTCTGGTGTTCCGTTATCGTACTGTTTATTAAATGGGGCATCAATAAAACTAAAGTTTGGAAACAGCCTTTCACTTGTTGTTTCAATTGCTAATTGAAACAAGTCATAATTCGGATCTGTTTCATGAAAATTGATACCCTCTTTCACCTTGAAGATTTGAATTGGAAAAATCGGTGTTTCACCATTTCCTAATCCACGCTTAGTTGCTTTTAATAGTTGCTCTGTTACTAAGCGACCTTCTTTTGAGGTATCGGTCCCGAAGTTGATCGAAACAAATGGAACTTGTCCCCCACCTCGTGAATGCATGCTATTGGCGTTATGGATAAAAGCTTCACAAGCCTGAAATGTTTCTTCTTTTGTCTCAGTCCAAGCTAACCGTTCAATCTCTTCTACTGTCACAAACTTCCCCAAAAGCGTTGAAAATTTCCGACAAAATGCTTCATAAGTAAGTTTCACATACGGCGCTAAATCATAATCAATTTTTTGGTAGGATTGGCCGCCGTGCTGTGTGTTTTGATTTGATTGAAAGATTATTGAGGCTAACGCCATTGCTGTTTTAATTGATTTAGGTGAACGGATTGTCCCATGTCCTGTGTTAAATTCTTTTTTCAAGAGTTTGTCTAATGGAATTTGGCAGCAAGTCGTTGTCCCAGTAGAGTAATAGTCTCGATCATGAATATATAAGATGTTGTCATCTAATGCTTTTTTTACTTCTTCTGAAAGTAAGAATTGATTTGCAAACCATTTCCCGCTTTCAGATGCTAATTTATTCATTTTTCCTAATGGCGAACTCCCATCGACATTGGCATTTTCTCGCAATAAATCTTCATTTCCCCCAATAATTTCCTTAAAAGCATCGATTAACTCCTGCATAATTTCTTTCCCCTTTAACACATTTTTTTCGCGATCATTCATTATATCTAATAGTATATTTTGTCTTCGAGTCAACCTCTTTTTTGAAAAATAGGAGCGTTTTTACTCAATCCCCATTCTTATAGGTCATCAAAGCAATTATCAACTGATACTTTTGTATATTGACGTGATTTTTGTTCAAAAAAGTCACTTTTACTGCTATTTACCTCTTCATAAGCCTTGATCCATTTCATCGGGTTAGTACGATATCCATCAAAAGGTCTTTCAACCCCGAGTTCGTTAACACGTTTATTAGCAATAAATTTAATATAAGCCTCAAGATCGTTCATTTCAATGCCATCAATTTTTTCGCCAATAATAGTTTTAGCCCACTTAATTTCTAGCTCTGCCGCTTGTCGAAATGTTCGTTTTACAAATTCGTTATTCGCTTCACTGTTTAGCTCTGGGAACTCTTTTCGTAATTCCTTAAAAATATTAGCAAATAAATAGACATGCAGCTGCTCATCACGGTTAATGTAATTGATCATTGTAGAGGTTGATACCATTTTTTGATTACGCGCTAAATTATAGAAAAAACTAAACCCTGAATAGAAATTTAAGCCTTCTAATATGACATCGTAGACTATAGATTCTAAAAAAGTTTGTGGGGTAGGATTATTTGTAAAACGTTCATACCCTTCTGCAATAAAGTCATTTCTTTCACGTAAAACCGGATCATGCTTCCAATATTCGAAGATTTCATCTTGGACTTGTTTATGTGCCACACTTGATAGCACATAAGAATAGCTTTGATTATGAACAACCTCTTGGAAAGAAAGCACAGTCATTAACGCAGATAAGCTTGAATCGGTTAAGTACTTAGCGACTTGCATCGAATAATCGGTTTGAATACTATCCAAAAATGCAAGTAAGCCAATGATTTTATTAAATGCTTCTCTTTCTGTCTCAGACAAAGTCTGATATTGCTTAATATCCGTCGACATATTAATTTCAAACGGCGTCCAAAAGTTAGCTAACATATTTTTATATAGAGGGTAAGCCCATGGAAAACGAATGTCATCCCAATTTAAAACGTTCGAGCTCCTCCCATTAATAATTCCAGTTGAAGCATTCGGTGCGGTTACATCATAAAGCTTACGCGGTTGTAATGTCTTCATTTATTTAATTCCTCCTTAACTTGAACAACTTTCACACTCTTCAATTTCACTTGAAGTTGAGCGAACATAATAGGTCGTTTTTAGCCCTGATTTCCATGCGGCTAGATGTAAATCTAATAATTCCTTGGCACGGATTGTATTTTTCACATAAAGATTAAAGGAAATCGATTGGTCAATATGCCTTTGTCTTACAGCATTTTGTTTAATACTCCAATGCTGATCAATTGTGTGTGCAGGCTTATAAAACCAGGTTGTGCTTGCTGAAAGATCCGGAGCAGTCACTGGTATTTTGTAGTTTTTCTTTTCCTCTGAATATTCTTTTTTGAAGATAGGATCGATTGACGCTGTTGAACCTGCAATAATTGATGTCGAAGAGTTTGGCGCCACCGCAAGAAGGTAACTATTTCGAATTCCTAATTTCTTCACCTCCGATTTTAGTTCTAGCCAGTCAGGTGAGTTGTAATCTCTTCTATCAAAATACAATCCAGTCTCCCACTCTGAACCTTTAAACATTGGATATGCGCCTTTTTCCTTGGCAAGTTCCAGACTAGCCTTTATTGATAAATAATTAATTTTTTTATAAATTTCATCTGCATACATAACGGCTTCATTTGATTCCCACTTGATTTGTTTCAATGCTAATAAATGATGCCATCCAAAAGTGCCTAATCCGATTGCCCGGTATTTTTGGTTCGTTAATTGCGCTTGCAATACATCGATTCGGTTTAGGTCGATCACATTATCAAGCATCCTAACTTGAATTGGAATTAATCGTTCAAGAACTTCATCGCTAACTGCTTTAGCTAACGATATTGAACTTAAATTACAAACGACGTAATCTCCAGCATGCTTCGTAACAATAATTTCGCCATCCTTTATTACTTCTTCCTTAACCGTTGTTGCACTCATGTTTTGCATAATTTCTGTACAAAGGTTCGAGCAGTAGATCATTCCAGCATGTTTATTTGGATTTAGACGATTGACCGTATCTCGATAAAACATATAGGGTGTACCTGTTTCTAGTTGGGAAATCATAATTCTTTTAAAAATTTCGATTGCCGGGTATACCTCACATGATAATGTATCATTAGCGACACATTGCTCATATCTATCACGAAAACTGCCACTGCCTTGTTGCTCATCATAATAATCCTCTAATGAAAAGCCCATCACTTTGCGAACTTCATGAGGATCAAACAGGTACCAATCGCCTCTTTCTTCAACTTTTTCCATAAAAAGATCAGGAATGCAGACACCGGTAAATAAATCGTGCGTTCGTAGCCTTTCATCACCGTTATTTAATTTTGCATCTAAAAACGCGAAAATATCTTTATGCCAAACATCTAAGTAAACTGCAATCGCACCCTGGCGTTGACCGAGTTGATCAACACTAACTGCAGTATTGTTTAATTGCTTCATCCACGGTAAAACACCAGAAGAGTTACCTTTAAACCCTTTAATTGAAGAACCTTTCGCACGAATTTTCCCTAGATATAGCCCGAGACCACCGCCATTTTTACTGACCGTTGCAGCATCTGTGTTACTATCAAAAATTCCTCTCAAACTATCATCAACCGTATCAATAAAACAACTTGATAGTTGCCCATAGCTTTTCCCTGCATTTGCAAGTGTTGGCGTCGCTACTGTCATATAAAGGTTTGATAATGCCCAGTAAGCTTCTTTCACGAGTGCTAATCGCTTTTGCTGTGGTTCTTTTCTCATTAATGTCATTGCAATAATAAGAAAACGTTCTTGCGGAAGTTCAAAAATTGCACCCTCATGTGTTTTTGCTAAATAGCGATCAGCCAATGTCTTAATTCCGATATATGTAAAAAGTTTATCCATTTCGGGGTCAAGGACTTTTTCTAATTCAATGATTTCATTCTCCTCATAATGGTTTAGCAATTCCTCACTATAAATTCCTTTATCAGTAAGCCAAACAATCACCTGATAAAGCGAATGGTAGGCTTGTCCACCACGAGTTTTTTCGACTTGTTTGTAAAGGAGCTTTAAATAAATTTGCGCTGCAATATACGTCCAATCAGGAGCTTCACTACAAACGTTATTTAACGATTCTAAAATAAGTGTATGTAACACTTTTTCTTCATCATCTGTTACTAGCCTTTCTAGATATAGATCCGATTTTTTAATAAATTCATTGTGATCCAAATGAGTATATTGATTTAAAATATTAGTCATTTCTTGTTTCCATTGTTGCATCATTTCTTCTGTTGTTACTGCCATCATTGTAGTTCCACCTTTCTATTATTAAGCTGCAAGACTAAAGCCACGGGCTTTTATCATGCTATCAACCGGAAGCTGGATTCTTTTATTATCAAAAATAAAAACCCCTTCCTTGTTTGGAAGAGGTTAGAAAACGGCACAATGATTTAAGAGCAGCGGAAAATAGATACCGATTACTCCGTACCGTCTCTACAATCTTACTCCCCGAAGACTAGAAACTCGGAACATAGGCAGGTCTCCTGACTTATGCTTCATCCTACTTTGAGCCTTCCCATATAAGCACCACAAATTTTGCATGTGACACCCTTATACAGTGGTCATCTCATTTCGTCCACAATTACAGTTGCGGGGACAGTTTCGGATTTTCACCGAATTCCCTATTAAGTCTAAAAATAGACACCTATCATTCCTAAAGTTCCCCAAAAGTAAATGTACTCTTGGAAAACTCATTATTAAATTAAGTAAATAAACTATATATAGTTACATTATCAATATAACAAACTATATATTGTAGTAAAATCTTAACGTACTATCTTATTTTTTGCAATAATATTTTTTTAATTGATTTCAATGATTATCTTCACCTACTTTGTTACCAATTCCTGCACTTTCTCCATCCACAAATCTTGATCATTCATAATCGCTTCCCTTGTCACTTCAATTGGGTAATCAATTGTTAATGGAAGATGGTGTTGCTCTACTGGAATTTTTGGATATGGCTTCTCAGTTGGGACGCTAAATATGTTATTACTATTTTTTAGAGTGAATGTTTCTGGATTATAACCAAGTGAAGGAGTATTCCCAGGCGGCTCTCCAATCAGCTTTGCATCAGCATTGGTTTGCAAGATAAGCGCTAATACCGTCGAGGCACTCGCAGATAGATTTGTTGTAAGTACGTATATATCACCATTAAATAAATAGTCTTTTTGTTTTCGATGGCTGAAATTATTGTAGACTATTTCCGAAGGGTCAAAATCAATATAAGATAGTAGCTCTAAGGCAACAACGCCATACCCTCCAGGGTTGTCGCGAACATCAATAACAATCGTGTTAATGTTCTGTTCAGTTACTTCTTTAAAAAATTGCTTGATTATCTCTGGAAATGATTTTGTATATATAAAACTTTCTATCTTGAAAATGGCAAATTTAGTAGATGGATCAATGTACCAGCTATAAGGGTTTGTTATATTCGTCTCAAAAAGTTCTGATAATAAGTCACTAGAGCTTAGCGATAATGGGAGATTCACTATATGTTGTTCATCATCTCTAACAAAAGATATCTCCACATTATTATCATCGACTAAATTGAGCTTACGTAAATAAATTCCTGACCTTAGGTTCGGAAGCTGACCTTTAACCCACTCATCATGTTCTGCAGGGATTATCTTTTTTGCCGCTTCAAAAATCGATTGTACTTCTTTGTTGCCGATCTTTACTATTGTATCTCCTTTTTGGAATTCTCCATAACTATCTAGCACTAGTAATTCATGGTTCGAGGTATATTTAAAATTTGGTAAATAAATAAAATCATTGAATAGAGAAGCATTTCCTATTCCAGTGTGTTGATCTTTTGTGGCTACAAGCAACTCATTTAGGATATGGAAATACTCTTCTCTAGTCGTCATTTCTGTAACTTTATTCCGTCCTTCGACAAATAACATTTCGAAAAAATCGAGATTTCCTTTTACGTGAGGATGGTGTCTCTTTAAAAGAAGAATAAACTCCTCATAATCTTCAATCATTTCTTCCAAGGTAAGGTTTGGCGCAGCTTCATCATAAGCTAATTGAGTCTGCTTTGACTTTCCAACAAACCAAATAGGAGTCTGATCGTAGCGAACATTAACATTAAACCTTACTGCTGATTTCTTTTCGATCACACCTTCCAAGATTATCGTCCCATTTGGATAGTGATAGCTAATTTCCGTATCATCAGGAAGAACTGTATAGATATGTCCTAAATTCGTTATGAAGGTATACTCCCCTTGCTGATTAACTGAGTCAAATTCAGTTACAATGTTACCGAAGTCTGTAATCAATTTGACTGAGTTAGAATGAATGATGTCAGCTCGGAAATTACCAAACTGGGATTTCCCATCAATCTCTTGAATTGTATGTGGTAAGCGAATTGTTACGTCAACAGGATGGTCAGCCTCTGTATAAATGACTTCAAACATAAGGTCAGCATTATCTTGGAATAGCTGATATGTTGGTTCTACTGTTTCGTTGTTACGAACTGTAGCTTCGATTGTTAGCACGTCCGCTTCCACATGCTCGATGTATGTATTTCCATGTTCATTTTGAACGATTAACTTTGGGACTTCTGAAAGACTAAATGATTGTAGTTCACCCGTATAACTAGTTGGGACATCCGAAATTGCGACCACCTTTTGTCTCGTAAATGCTTCACTACCCAAACTAAATAATAAAATCAAACCAATGAAAACTAACAGACTACTAATGCCAATCCAATGCTTCAGCTTCATTAACTTCAACCTCTCTCATATTAAAAAATATAAAGACAAGTTAATATACGAATATAACTTACATAAGGTTTCAGTTTGGTTCATGCGCATGACTTGCCATTCAGTTCATCAATTCACAAATGTCTTCTCTCTAATACTCAAAAAAAAGAAGCTTCCCAAAAGTTCAAAGAACTAATCGAAAACCTCTAAACGGTGGTAGTTATAAGTTGTAAAGTAACTCACAATATCTCTTATTTGTTTTGTTATTCAACAGTAACGCTTTTTGCCAAGTTTCTAGGCTTATCAACGTCGCATCCACGATCAATTGCAGTATAGTATGCGATTAATTGAAACGGAACGACAGAAACAAGAGGTGTAAATAATTCATGTACTGATGGAATAACTAAACGATCTCGTTCTTGATTTAACCCTTCCATACTAATCAGACACACGTTAGCACCTCTAGCTAACACTTCTTGAGCATTTCCACGAATACTTAAATTTACTTTTGATTGAGTTGCCAAAGCAATTATTGGAGTTTTTTCTTCGACCAATGCAATTGTTCCGTGTTTTAGTTCTCCACCAGCAAAGCCTTCAGCCTGTAAATAAGAAATTTCTTTTAGCTTTAATGAACCTTCTAAACACACGTAATAATCTATGCCACGACCAATAAAAAAGCAGTTAGGTGAACCTTTCAAATACTCTTGAACAATTTGCTTCATTTCATCCTTTTGGTTACATAATAGCTCCATTGCATTGGCAGCAATACTAAGTTCCTTTATTACATCAACAGAAGTTTGTAACCCTTTAGCAACAGCAACATCATGGGCCAAAATAGATAGAACTGCAATCTGAGCAGTATATGCTTTAGTCGAAGCTACAGCGATTTCCGGGCCGGCATGTAATAATAACGTGTAATCTGCTTCTCTAGAAAGTGTTGATCCTGCTACGTTAGTAAGCGTAACTGCCTTATAACCTAATTTATTTGTTTGAACTAAAACAGAACGACTGTCTGCTGTTTCTCCACTTTGAGATATAAAGATAAACAATGGCTTTTCAGATAATAATGGCATGTTATATGAGAATTCGCTAGCTACAAAGACTTCAACCGGTATTTTCGCAATTTGTTCTATTAGCTGTTTTCCAACCAAACCAGCATTATAACTAGTTCCACAAGCAATAATATAAACTCTGTCTGAATCGATTAGCGATAGACGGATATCTTCATTTATTGAAATGTTTCCCTCATGATCTTGATACTCTTGAATTAATTTCCTGATGACTAATGGTTGTTCATCAATTTCTTTTAACATGTAAAAGTCATACATACCCTTTTCAATGTCACTTGCGTCTAATTCACAAACAAATGGCTCCCGCACCATTGTTTTACCTTCTAGATCTTTAATTTCAATAGATTCCTTAGTTACAATTACAATTTCTTCATCCATAAGCTCAACAAATCGGTTCGTGATATGAAGCATCGCCATCGCATCACTTGCTACAACATTGCATTCATCATGAACACCGATTAGTAGTGGACTTTTATTTTTAGCTACATAGATTGTATTTGGATTCTCTTTATCTAACATTGCAATTGCATACGAACCCTTTAACAGTTTCAAAGTATGTCGAAATGCTTTTTCTACCGTTTCATATTCATTGATAAAATGTTCAATAAGCTGAACGACAATCTCTGTATCAGTTTCACTTTTTAACTCTATGTGAGGGATAAACTCTTTTTGTACTTGTTCATAATTTTCGATTACTCCATTATGGACGATAGAAAATCTTCCATTATTACTCATATGAGGATGAGCATTCACTTTACTTGGTTCACCATGTGTCGCCCAGCGTGTGTGACCAATACCTATATAGCCTGATACATCTTGATTTACAATCGGGCGTAGTTCTGCAATTCTTCCTTTTTCCTTATATTCATGAATACCACTTTCGTTTTGAATTGCGATACCCGCCGAATCATAACCGCGGTACTCGAGTTTTTCTAATCCTTTTAAAAGTATTTCTTTACAATCTACATAACCAATATACCCTACAATTCCACACATACGTTTTTCCTCCTCTGTATTGCAAACAATTGTAGTCCTTGCATCAACTTTTGTACAACCAGTCACCTGGTTACTTTAAGTATCAGCTTCACGGTTGAGGATCTATTAACAACCGAGAGGCATCCGCCGAATCTTCGATAACCTCTTCCTCGTCAACTATCAAACTAAATATCGATAGTTCAGGCGCTTTTGAAAATAAGTTTCCTATCCTCCTATCCTTCTTGAATGAATTAATCTTAACTAGTAAAAACCAATCATTCAAAAGCATCAAGTCATTAGTAACATGATGTTTGAATTTACACTTTATTATATTCATAAATTCACCCATTTGTGAAGGGATGAGCAAACTTTTAGAGAAAAAAGTGTAAAAAAGACTGTGCTCTTTTACACTCGAATTATTCAACGCTGGATGGCATTATTCACAAGTTCTACTACCTCTTTAGTTGTAGCACATTGTAACGCTTGTTGCGCAATCTTTTCAGTTTCTGCTTTTGACAAGTTCCGAATTTGGTTTCGTGCTGGTAAGATGGAAGTCGCACTCATACTGAATTCATCTAAGCCAAGACCTAGTAAGATAGGAATCGCAATTGGATCTCCTGCCATCTCTCCACACATACCTGCCCATTTCCCCTCAAAGTGAGCCGCTTTTATAACGTTGTCAACTAAACGTAAAATCGATGGACTGTATGGCTGATATAGGTACGCTACTCGCTCGTTCATTCGATCCGCAGCGATCGTATATTGAATTAGATCATTTGTACCAATACTGAAAAAGTCCACTTCTTTAGCAAACTGATCAGCTAAAATTGCTGTTGATGGAATTTCAACCATAATTCCTAGCTCGATGTCGTCTGATACATTCACTCCATTTTGAGTTAGACTTTCCTTTTCTTCTAAAAGTATCTGTTTTGCTTCACGGAATTCATCAAGTGTTGCAATCATCGGGAACATAATCTTTAAATTCCCGTAAATACTCGAACGAAGAAGAGCACGAAGCTGTGTACGGAAAATATTTTGCTCATTTAGGCAGAGTCGGATCGCACGGAAACCTAAAAATGGATTCATTTCCTTTGGTAGATCTAGGTATGGGAGCTCTTTATCGCCACCGATATCCAAAGTTCGTACGACAACAGGCTTATCGCCCATTTTTTCTAACACCGCTTTATAAGATTCAAATTGTTCATCCTCTGTAGGAAGCTCATTTCGACCCATATATAAAAATTCAGTGCGGTAAAGACCTACACCTTCACCACCATTACGTAGCACGCCCTCTACATCCTGTGGTGTCCCTATGTTTGCCACTAGTTCAACATGATGGTTATCACTTGATACTGTCGGTTCATTTACAAGCTTTGCCCATTCTATTTTCTGTTTCTCGTATTCAGCTTTTTTCTGTTTATAGGCTGAAATTTCTTCATTCGTTGGGTCGACAACAATTTTCCCATCAAGCCCATCTACAATAACTGTTGTTCCTTTTTCAATTTTTCGGGTGACTTCCTTCGTCCCAACAACAGCTGGAATTTCCAAGGAACGGGCCATTATTGCAGAGTGCGAAGTTCGACCACCAATATCTGTTGTAAAACCTAAAACATATTTCTTATTTAATTGCGCCGTATCTGAAGGTGTTAAATCTTCTGCAATGATAATCACTTCTTCTGAAATCATACTTGGATTAGCAAAATGAACCCCCAATAAATGAGCAAGTACACGATTCGTCACGTCACGTATGTCAGCAGCACGTTCTTTCATATATTCATTTTCCATTTGCTCAAACATTGAAATGAACATTTCCGCCACTTCGTTTAAAGCATATTCAGCATTTACGTTATGTTTCTTAATTTTATCTATAACTGGTGTAATCATTTCTGGATCATTAAGAACTAGCAGGTGAGCCGAAAAGATGGCAGCCTTATCGTCCCCAAGCTCTCTGTTTGCGTGTTCTTTAATCTTTTCTAACTCGCCTTGAGAAACTTCGAGTGCTGATTTAAATCGATTGACTTCTATTTCAATGTCAAATATCTCTTTCTTTTCTATGTTAAGCTTTGGTGTCTCAAGTGGATATGCTTTTGCAATGGAAATACCACTTGACGCTGCAATTCCTTTAATTGTAAAAGACATTATTTACCAAGCCCTTCCTTTTTCATCACTTCTTCAATTTTTGAAATAGCCTCGAGCTCATCTTCACCTTCAGTTTTCACTGTAATTTGAGACCCTTCTTTGATACCTAAAGACATTACTCCCATGATAGATTTAAGGTTTACACTTTTTTCTTTATATTGTAATTGAATTTCACTTTTGTACTGACTAGCTGCATGGACCAAAACCGTAGCTGGTCTAGCATGTAATCCCGCTTCTGCTGTAATTGTAAATGTTTTTTCAGTCATCTTACATCACTCCTCTATAAATTTTTAAGGATTAATTTTAGTAATGGGTGTTCTTCTTCAAGTCCACATACTTCTTGAATTGTCTTCTCATACCCAAGCTCATTTATTTTTTCATGTAACTTAACAGCTTCCTCATCTTTTTCAAAGTCATATTTCAGTGCAGCTGCAATCGTTTTTGCTAAATAAAGAGGTTCTCCTCCCACATATTCATAGTATTGCTTAGCCGGACTAATCAGTCTGTCATTTGAACCAAGCTTACGAATTGGGCCTCTCGCAACACGAGGAATCTCATCATTAATGTAAGGGTTTTTAAACCTTCCGATAATTTTTTCAATATAGTCCATATGTTCATTCTGATTAAATTGATATTTTTTTACTAATACTTCCCCGGATTCTCTCAGTGCTTGTCTTAAAGCTTGAAGTACTTTATCATTTTCCATTGCTTCTTTGATCGTTTCCAAACCTTCTTGATATCCTAAGTAGGCAGCTGTCGCATGTCCTGTATTTACTGTAAATAGCTTACGTTCAATGAATGGTTTTAAATCCTTTACGTACGTGACACCTTCTATTGAAGGAACTTCACCTATCATTTGGTTACGGTCGACAACCCACTCATAGAATGGTTCA
The DNA here is from genome assembly GCF_046314235.1 of Anaerobacillus sp. NCBI lineage: Bacteria > Bacillati > Bacillota > Bacilli > Caryophanales > Bacillaceae > Anaerobacillus > Anaerobacillus sp. Next base: position 28,866 of record NZ_JBKBWN010000020.1, on the reverse strand, counting down.
ACAGATACCATTAATTTATCTTCGTTTTCTTGTAAAGGGACAATTCTGTCTACCGCTGCATTAGGAAAAGCAAATAAATTTTCAAATAGATTTTGTTCTTCCATTGAAAGGTTTTCATATACTTTTTCCTTTAAAAAGGAGCTTCCACCAATCATATTTTCACAAGCTATGATATTTAAAGGACCATTTCCGTTCTCCACTCTTTTTTGTAAGCCTTTTGTTAATAGACCAGAAATTTTTTCGAGAATATGTGGCCCAACTGCTGTAGTGACTAAATCTGCCTTTGCGACTTCTGCAATGACTTGCTCAGGGTTGGTAATGCTATTGAGTGCTCTAACATTATGAACCGTGATCTCCTCACTAGTTTCTTCTGCTAATACAACGCGGTATTCTTTTTTTTCATTAAGTAAATCTACAATCTCAGCGTTTACATCTACAAAGCAAACCTCGTAACCATACTTAGACAACAGACTTCCGATAAAGCCTCTCCCTATATTTCCTGCACCAAAATGAACAGCTAACATTTAGTTCACCTCTTCGAATATTGCTAAAATTTCTTCCACTGACTGAGCATTAATAATACTTAGGACATTTTCTTCTTCTGAACAAACGATAGCAATTTTAGAAAGAACATCTAAGTGTTCATCATTTTTTCCTGCTAAGCCAATTAATAACTTAACGATATTGCCATTCCCAAAATCAACTCCATTTGGAACTTGAACAATTACAATTCCAGTTTCCTTTACAGACTTTTTAGCATCTTCTGTCCCATGAGGAATAGCTACAAAGTTACCCATATAAGTCGAGGATAGTTCCTCACGTTCAAACATTTTTTCAATGTAATCTGAATTCACATATCCATTAGTTACTAAAATTTTCCCCACAAGCTCAATTGCACTCTTTTTGTCTGATACTTTCGAATTTAATAAAACGTTTTCTTTAGCTAATATCGTTAATGACATGTTAAACACTCCAATTCCCATTTAATTTTTCATAATAAAAATGTTCTAATTTCGTAGCTAATTGAGCAGATATCAAATTCTGATCCTTAGATTGAAATACTTCTACACTTTTTTCGTCTTCAATAATTAATGTACTTATATAACTAAGCACCTCTAATACATGCTTAGGTACTTCCTGGGGTGCTAATAATAATATAATATTATCAACATCAATAAAGCTTTGATCCATACCCTTCAATAGAAGGGAGCTTTCAAGACTAATTATCTTAAAAGATGGCTTTAATATATGGTCACTTCGTGTATGAAACAATGCAATAGTTGTATTAGGAATACCTAGTCCACCTAACTTTTCTCTTGCAAATAAAGCTTCAATAACAGAACTTACATGATTGATTATTCCTTGCTTATATAATTTATCACACGCATTACCAATAACTTCTTGAATAGATTGTTCTTCTTTTGATTTCACTATTTCAAACCCTTTTAGGACTGTGATAATAATGTCTGCGTATGCTCTATTGTCGATCATTTTATCTAACGTTTTTTCTAGATCATTAAGAGTTATAGTTGACGGCAAATCCCTTCTTCTTAAAGAAAGAACAGCCTTTCCCCTTCCCTTAATTCTAGACTTTATCTTTTCAATTTCCTCTTCAGTTAAAATCGGGCTAACTAAAATATAGTCTTTCGGTAATTCATCTGAGTGAAGCGTTGAAATCACTAAATCAAATTCATTTAAATTGTGTTGCTTTAGGTCAAATAAGGAAACATTTTTTAAAGAGGTAAGGTTTGGAATTTCTTGTTGGATTCTGGTTGCTAACATTTTTGAAGTACCAATACCACTAGAGCATAAAATTAATGCATTAATTTTATCCTTGCCTTTACTTTCAATTAAGGCAGATCCAAAGTGCAAAACCAAATATCCAACCTCTTCTTCCGGAATTACTAAATCCGAAAAAACCTTTGTTGTACCCTCTTTTACTACAGAAAAAAGTTCTTGATAATCAACTTTTATTTTTTCTAACAAAGGGTTACTAATACCCATATTTTGTTTAATTCGGTAGATCGCTGGTCTTAAATGTGCAACCAACCCTTGAAAAAGGGATTGATTAGATGACAAATCTTTATCAAACTGTTTCTCAATATACTCAATCAGATTTTTTGCTTTAATAGCAACATTCAAACTCGTTTCTTCTAATAAATATTCCTTGTCATGCCTAAGTTTTGCACCTCGTAAATGCATAGTTATATAGCCAATTTCCGCATCAGGAATATTTATTTCAAACAGTTTTTGTAACTTCATTATTATTTTCTCTGCCGCTTTATACTCTAATGTTTCTTTTAAGCTTTCTAAATAATTTTGATCAATTTGAATATTTTCTCCTTGAATAATTCGTTCTAGCGCTAATGCAAGGTGTACTACTAACCCCATATAAGCACTATCAGCGATTGCATATGACAATTCTTTATTGATTTCTTCAATCACCTTCTCAACAATTAGAAGCTTTTTTTTCTCAACCAATCCAAGTAATCTTTCTGAGGCTGAGTTAACTTGTTGAGTTGTTTTTTTCTGAATATTTTCTCTTACTAGAGATAATAACTCGAACTCGTTCACATTTTGTGAAATAATTTTACTCATCGCTCGGCGTTTTGCTGTTTCACTTCCAAAAACTTCGACTCCATAGCCTCTTTTTCTGATTAAGGATAACCCAAAGCTACTTAGACGTTCTTCTAACTTATTTAAATCTGCACTTACCGTAGCAATGGTTACGTTTAAATCATTTGCTAAAGCAATTAGCTTAATCGGTTCAGTAGCTTCTAACAGCGCACAAAATATCATCGTTTGACGTTCTTCTGGAGTATATTCATTATGAGATAAATTAAAGAGAAGCAACCGCACGTCATCTAAATCAGAAGGATTTCCTGCAACCTGAATACCTTTCCCTGACTTTTTTATTAATTTTAAATTATAGCCTTTTAGAATATCTTCGACTCCCTTTAAATCTCTATGAATTGTACGAACACTCACGTCAATTGAATCGGCAAGTTCTTTTACAGTTATACCATTTAATTTTGAAAGCAAAGTTTCAAGTATTTGTCTTTCCCTAGCCGATACATACATGATCGCCACCCCATTCATTAACCTCTATTCTGTGACAAAATTAAACAATATACTTTGCATCTTAATATTAAAACGTTTATAACACTTATAACAACAAAAGAAAAACTCATTTTCGTCGTTTTAGTTGTTGACATTTTTTAATAACTTATGTCATGTCTATCTAATAAAAAAGTAGGAAAAACTACTTTGTAGCCCTTCCTACCATATAATTTATTTTAATAATTCGACTAACTCATCATACTTTGGGCTATTCAAAAAGTTTTCAACAGATATATGTTTTGCATCTGGTAACTTCACCTTTGCACGATCGGTTAAATCTTGATGAGTTACAACAATGTCAGCATCAGCAGGAAGATTATTAATCGAAGTATTAGTTACAATTATATCTAACCCAGCCTTCTTAAATTTATTCTTAAGCACTGACGCACCCATTGCGCTAGAACCCATTCCTGCATCACAAGCAAAAATCACCTTTTTAATTTCACCTTTTACGATAACACTTGAAGAAACAACTGAACTCTTTTTACCCTTCATTCCTTGCATCTTTTCAGCTGCAGTTTCTAAGTCAGTATCATCTTCTTTTTGCTTACTCGTTTTTAAAATTAATGAAGCAACTATAAATGAAACTGCAGTTGCAACGAAAACTCCAGCAAGTACTGCAAAGTAATCTCCCCTAGGAGTCATTGCCATTAAAGCAAAGATACTTCCTGGTGAAGGGCTAGCTACCAATCCAGCACTTAATATGTTAAATGTAAATACACCACTTGCCCCACCTGCAATAGCAGCGAGAATTAATGCTGGTTTCATTAAAATATACGGGAAGTAAATTTCATGAATTCCACCAAAGAAATGAATAATAATTGCTCCTGGCGATGATTGCTTTGCCATCCCTTTACCAAAAACCCAATACGCTAACAATATTCCAAGCCCTGGACCAGGGTTCGTTTCAAGTAAGAATAAAATTGATTTACCGGCTTGTGCAGCTTGTTCAATTCCAATTGGACTTAAAATTCCATGATTTATTGCATTGTTTAAGAATAATACTTTTGCTGGCTCAATAACAATACTAGCTATAGGTAATAATCCAGCACCGATAATTGCTTCTACTCCACCTGCTAAAAATTTGTTTAAGCCTAAAACTACTGGTCCTACTCCAACAAATGCTAATAACGTTAAAGCCCCTGCAATAATCCCTGCTGAGAAATTATTCACTAGCATTTCAAAACCTTGTTTAACTTTACCGTCTATCTTTTGGTCGAATTTCTTAATTAAATAACCACCAAGTGGACCCATGATCATAGCACCTAAAAACATTGGGATATCTGCTCCTACAATTACCCCCATTGTTGCTGTAGCACCTACTACTCCACCACGAACATCATAGATCATCTTACCTCCAGTATATCCAATTAAAAGAGGTAATAAGAATATAATCATTGGCCCAACTAATTCTGCCAATTTTTCATTTGGAAACCACCCTGTAGGTATAAATAACGCTGTTATAAAACCCCACGCTATAAATGCACCGATATTAGGCATGATCATTCCGCTTAAATAACTTCCAAATCGTTGAATTTTCACTCTTACTGAATTATTCATTTTGTTTCTCCCTTCAAAATGTTTTTTCTTGTACTTCTTACAATTTCTATATTAAAGCGTTTTCAAGTTTGGATCCATTTAAACAAAATTCTATTTTGTCACTTTTATTGTTGTCAATTTTAATAAGACCTTGCAAAACATTTTATTAAGGAAGTTTTTTTCATACAGAAGGTGAGACAACTACAAACGTATAATGCCATGTATCCAAAAAAGATAAAAAGGCTTCTCAAAAGTTAACACCAATGAGAAGCCTTAAATTTAAACACTTTGTAAGCACTTATTTAACTGAGTAGTCTTCTTTAACCCATTCTTCATCCACAGAATAGTATCCATCGTTTGCTTTTTGTTCTCTCTCACTTATTATCTGGTGGTAACAAAACCTAGTATTCATTACATTTTACTCTTCACTCTACTTTTTTAAATTTGTTAACATGGTTATTCAGTTCATTGACTACTTCTTGGTTTTGATTAACTTCCCCTGCAATACTTGTGATCGACTCTAATAAATTATTTGTGTTTTCACTGGAGTCAATCACAACATTCACACTTACCTCCACTGTTTCTGAAATTTCCTGGATCGCCTGAGCCATGTTCATAGAAATCTTTCGTAGTTCATGCGAACTTTCACTGAAGCGGGTTAACATTTTGTTTATCGTATCCACATCGTCCTTATAAGTATTAGCAACTTCGACAAACCCCTCGTAATCAGTCGACACTTTTCCCATCATATAAGTCGTCACCTTTTTCGCATTATTAACAAGATCATCCACTGAAGTTGTTACCAACGAACTAATGCTTTGAATATCTTTAGCAGTTTCCTTTGTATTCTCTGCCAATAAGCGTATCTCATCTGCTACAACAGCAAAACCTTTTCCGGCATTTCCTGCTCTTGCAGCTTCAATCGATGCATTTAACGCAAGCAGATTAGTTTGTGCAGATATATCCAATATATTTGAGGTTAATATATTAATTCTTTCAACAGAACGGCTATTTTCAATAGATACAGCCATTGTCTTTTTTATCTCTTGGAGAACTCCCATCAATTCTTGCTTACTATCAATTGTTTGCCCCTTAAGTTTATCAGCTCGCATTGCTATACTTCCAACATGAACAGAATTAGAATGGGCATCATCCGCTATCGTATTAGCTGCAACAAGAACATTTTGAGCTCCGTACTCTATGTTCTGTATCGTACTACTTATTTCTTCCATACTTGCCGATAATTCATTCAACGATTCTGAAATACTAGAACTCGAGTTTTTACTTCCTCTAATATTACGTTCGATGTTTTCTGTAGAGGATTGAATAAATCTAGATCCTGCTTTAATGGAAATCATCACATTTTGCAAAGTCTCTAAAAACCTATTAATACCGTTGATCATCTGACCTACTTCATCCTCTGAATTACTTTTAATTCTAGCTGTTAAATCCCCTTCTTGGTCTTCGAGGTTTTTAATAATTCTACTTAGACTGTTGTTTGTCTTTTTCAGTGGACTAATGATTGTCTTCATTGATACCCAAAAAGCAGTAGCAACCGATATGACAAATATCACTGCCATTCCCCAGATAATAATTGTCGATCTATCAACTCTCGAATTGATAAGTGTTACTTCATGATCGATTATGTTATCAAACACCATTTGAAAAGCTTTTTCAGAGGTTACCATCGAGTTAAACATAGCTTGCAAATTTCCATAGCTTTCGATTGCAACTGCCCGATCTCCTTGTTTTATATAACCTACCAGTAATTTCGCCTGTTCTAGATAAGCCTCTGTGTCCTTCCAATAAGGTCGATATGCATCGTTAAGATCACTTTTCATCGCTTTTTTAGAAAACTCATCTGTAATGATAGCGATTTCATTCACACTAGCAATTGACCTTTCCACGCTTTCTAAAATGTTGCGCGATAACTCTCCTCCGTCAGCCCGATCTTCCAAAATGTATCTTTGACTAGATAATTCAATTTGGCCGATTTCTTTTGCAAGTTTTACTTGTTCATATTCCAAATTTAAAAAAGAGTTTGAAATTAAATTCGCTGATAATTTCACCTGTAAATTCGTAATTCCACTTAAGGTGGTGTTCAATGTGTAGAGAAATGTTAAAAAAATTAAAATAAATAATAACCGTTTTGCAATTGATTTTCTCATTTTCTCAGCTCCTATGGTCATGGACTCCACCACCCCTAATGAAGAGTCCACCACTTGTTTAAAATTTTACAGTAAGCCTTTTATATGAAATAGTGAGAACACCTTAAACGGCGTTCTCACTATTTCGTAATCATTCATTTAATTAAAACCTACTAACTTTTGCGACACTTTATATGCTCCTACCGAAATACTACGTCCAAATCGTCCTGGTAGATTGGTAAGATGCCCCATTAATCCATAACGGATCTTACGATATAGTTCCTCATCTCTTGCCTTGAGATATTTCATTAATTCCTTTTTCTTTTCTAGATTTTCCTTAGTACCAGAACGAATTAACAAAATCGCAGAAATAACAGTAACAATTTCTAACTGATGGAGCATATACCTTTGAAGCTTAGGACTTTGGATAGATTCAAGTTGAACTTGCTCGATCATCAGCTTATTTACTTTAATTTGCTGATCGATACGTCTTATCATCACACTTTCATTCACAGATTGATCTTCCCTGCCTATGAAATATCGGTAAAAATCCACATTTAAATAACAGATTTTCTTAACATGAGAAAGTGGTTGATAGACATATAAATTATCCACATAAAAAGTATGCTTTGGAAGCTCCAACCTGCAATCCCTTAATAGCTCTGTTCGATAGATAAGTGAATGCATCATCAGATACTGCCCTTTACGAAAATTTCTTATGTCGTCCCAGTGAAAAATCACATCCTCTGGGAGAACTTCATCATATTTCATAACCTTCTTATACTTTGCTCCTTCTTTTTCATAAACAAAGTTGCTAATGAGCATGTCAACTGATTTATACTCTTCAGTAAAATCTCGCAACTTCTGTAAGATCTGAAGGTACGCCCGTATATCTACCCAGTCGTCACTATCAACTACCTTGAAATAAAGACCCGTTGCGTTTCTAATTCCTGCGTTGACCGCTTCTCCATGTCCACCATTTACCTGATGTATCGCTCTAACCATAGTTGGGTATTTCTTCGCATAATCATCAGCAATTTCTGCTGTTTTATCAACAGACCCATCGTTGACTATGATTAGCTCAACATCTTCTCTCCCAGGTAAAAGGGATTCAATGCAATTCCTCATATAGTCTTGAGAGTTATAGCAAGGAATAACTACTGATAATAATTTCATTTTTTACACAACCTTTGTTGGTTTTTCAGGCTCTTGCTTAAAAATTATTTTAAAAATCGGAAAGAAAACCCAGAACGAAATAGCACTATTAATAATCATCGTTACAACATCTGCTGTCGTTTCGCCAACAGATCCCCAGCCTAATGTGTTCATAAAAAAGTGATAAACAGGAGTTTGATAAAACCCTAGAGCTGCTGCAGCAACTATAGTTATTACTATATAAGCAACAAAATACCAGAATGCAGCCTTCCAGATGCTACTGTTTGATTTAAATGTAATACTTCTTTGTGCAAAGAAGTTAAGGATCTGTGCAATTCCAATCGTAATTTGAACAGCTAAAAAGTAAGCAAGTCCACCACCACCGCCAGCGGCAATTGCTCCTGCAGCATAGTCGAATATATAATATGGACTACCATCGGTGTTTGTTCCAACCTGCCAAACCTGGAAACTAGTACTAACTAATGCGGTTTGTGCAAATATCATCCGAAACACTGGCATTAATATAAGCTGAAGCGCCGTTATCCCGTTACTAAGCATAAAGAACACAAAAAACTGAGCGCTATTTGGATGTTTTTCTTTAAGTCTACTCCATAAACCAATTACTCCTGAAAAGAGATTCGTTTGCTTTACATCATCCTTACTCATCATACATCCCCTTTGCCACTAGTTGTAGTGTTAACATTTGCCTTACTTTTAGCGGCCTTCAGCATTTTCTTTCTTTCTCTTATTACATGACGCAAGCCTTTGAAGAACTGTCCATTAACAATCATTAGAATTCCATCTAACATTGGCATGTTCATAATGCCACCAGTCATTCTCGCCATTCCTCTAAACGGCATGTGGTAGACAGACATCATAATAAGATTTGCTGTGCTTCTTTTTCCACTCTTCCATAGGAAAGAATGAGTCAACTTAATGGCACTGAATGCAAATCGAGCAAACCAGCCTTTCGCATACTGACACTGTGCGATCGTATCGTTATACCCCAGTGGTTTTGATCGATTCCATTTAGCAGCTGGGACCTTGTGGCCAAGCAAAATTTCGAACTCTTCAATACTAACATCGTTAGCTTTACCAGAATAATACGATGGTAGCTTCTTCTTTTCATAAGGAAGTGGTGCCCCTGTTCCTTCTACAAATAAAATCTCAGTTAAACGAATGTCAGTACTTGAAGCTCCAATCATAATCTCATACTGTGCCTCTTCAATTTCCCATTCATCAGTTACAACATTAAAATAACGGAACGTTTTGTCATCAAACGGAATCATTACTGATTTGGTTTCACCTGCATGTAGGGACACCTTTGTAAAACCTTTCAATTCCTTTTTAGGTCTAAAAATTCGGCTCGAGCCGCAGCCAACATACAACTGCGCCGCCTCACTACCGGCAACTTCACCAGTGTTTGTAATATTAAATGTAACTCCATCTTTGTCCACTTTAATATCAGAATATTCAAATGTAGTATAGCTTAGACCATAGCCAAACGGGTATAGAACGTTTACATCGGCAGTATCAAAGTAGCGATAACCAATAAAAAGTCCTTCTCTGTACTCTACGCTAACTTCTTTCCCTGGAAAATTCTTATAAGAAGGAGTATCTTCGTAACGGATTGGATACGTTTCTGCCAGTTTTCCAGAAGGATTTACCTCACCTGAAATCACCCTAAGAATCGCTTTTGCCCCAGCCTGACCGCTTAGGTAGGCATGCAATAGACCTTTAACTTTTCCAATCCATGGCATTTCTACAGCAGCACCACAAGAAAGAACTACTATAATGTTCGAGTTCACTTCATATAGAGCATTTAATAGCTCAATTTGATTTTCCGGTATCTTCATGCCTTGACGGTCCAATCCTTCTGCTTCCGTCACCTCATCAAGCCCAATATATAATAGAACAACATCGGCTGTCTTTGCTAATTGACAAGCGCTATTTATTTTTTTCTTGTTCTTTTTTCCATATCGTTCAAAACCAGGTTCGAAACCGATACTCTCAATACCTGCTTCCTCAAGAGATTCCAGTGTATTTTCTAATATCGTTGGGTTTACGATAGACGATCCTGCCCCTTGGTATCGTGCTTCCGTGGCAAAATCGCCAATAACAGCAACCTTTTTGCCTTTCTGTAGCGGGAGGATATCACCTTCATTTTTAAGAAGTACGATTGATTCTTCTGCAACCTTCTGTGCTAGACTATGGTGTTCCTTCACATCAAAGTCTTTCTTAGGTAATTTGTATACTTCCTCTGTTGTAAAAATAAGCTCTAGAAGACGATCAACGGCTTCATCTAAAAGTTCTTCTTTAATCGTGCCATTATTAATAGCTGCAATAATCTCTTTGTTTGTTTCACTAGCCGTGGTCGGCATTTCAAGCTCATTCCCTGCGATTAATCCTGCAACACGGTCATTGCTTCCACCCCAGTCTGTTACGACGACACCCTGATAGTTCCACTCATCACGAAGAATTTCTCTCATTAAGTGAATATTCTCGTTAGTGTATTCCCCATTAAGCATGTTGTAGGCGGACATCACTGTCTTCGTTTTACCTTCTTTTACCGCCATTTCAAATGCAGTCAGATAGATTTCACGGAGGGTTCTTTCATCTACGATTGTATCAATGGACATCCTACGCTCTTCTTGATTATTTACCGCAAAGTGCTTGACGCAGGCTGAAATTCCATGCGATTGTATCCCTCTGATATAGGCTGCAGCAAGCTTCCCAGCAAGATATGGATCCTCACTGAAATACTCGAAGTTCCTACCACACAATGGGTTTCGTTTCATATTGATACCAGGCCCAAGCAGAACATTAACCTTCTGTGCTACAGCCTCTTCACCAAGATACTCACCAATTTTTTCTCCTAGCTGTTCATTCCAGCTGTTTGCGACCGTTGCTGCTGTCGGGAAACATGTTGCTGGAATACTTGGATTAAGGCCGAGATGGTCCGCAGCATCTTTTTGCTTACGAATTCCGTGTGGTCCATCGGCAAGAAATATGCTATTAATCCCAAGTCGTTCAATGTCCTGCGTTTGCCAGAAATCTTTTCCTGACATTAGTGAGGCTTTTTCCTCTAAAGTCATTTTACTTATTAAATCCTTGTATTTCATTGTACATACCTCTTTTTAAAAGTTGGCGGCACTCTTTGAAAGTACCGCCAATCTATATTTGTGTTATAGCTTCGCCAAAGGCCTAGAAGCACAATGATTACTTGTTTGTTTACGAAACTATTTTCCTGTTGTTGTACACATATCTAATTTAGACTATTCTATTATTTCGATACCTGACTTCGGCTTACGAAATGTGTAGTAGAAACCTCCAATAATAGCAATAAGGAGAAGGATATCGACAACGATTGTTATTTTCACCCATGTCGGCATATCACTACTTAAAGGATCGTTAATTGCACTACTGTTTGCCACAGTGTATAAAATGTTATGAGAAGCATCCCTCATAGCCCATTGCAAGTCGTTACTATTTGTATCTACATTTCCAGGTACTCCAAACGGCGCTGCACCGGTTAATAAGAGGTCATTCCCATTACGAACAGCTAGTTCAAACACCATATAAGGATAGAAGTCACCTAAGAAGAAGTCCGTATTTACATGTCCTCGAAAGCCCCACTCATTACGTAGTACTTCCTTTAGAAGACCTGAGCTTGCACCTGCCCAAACTGGACCAATACTATTGAAAGCTGACATTACCCCGCTTGCGCCGCCCTCTTTAACAGCAATTTCAAAAGGCTTTAGATAAATATCTCGAATAGTTTGCTCATTTGCCCAAGTCATGACCCCAAGTATACGGTTTTCCTCTTGGTCGTTTAGGGCAAAGTGTTTCATATAAACAAATCCACCTTGACTCTCAAATCCTTTGATTTTGTTAGCTGCCATCTTACCAGATACTAGTGGATCCTCAGAATAATACTCAAAGTTTCTTCCACTGAATGCAGTACGGTGGATATTAACCCCTGGAGCATACCAGCCAGTTACACCGTAAGCTTGGCCTTCTGCACCTACTGCTTCCCCCATTTGTAAGGCGAGGTCAACATTCCATGTTTGTGCAAGTACAACCCCCGCCGGGAATGCAGTACCCGAAGTATCTGACCTTGAAGTATAAGCTGTAATACCTGAAGGACCATCGTAGTCATGCGTCATAGGTTTCCCTACAGATTCAACTTCAATTGTTCGATACCCACCAAGTGTTACCAGATCTAACATATCTTTTACAGATAATTGGTCAAGTAAATCGTTCCATCTTTCATCATGGAAGTCGACACCAGTGAAATCCTCTAATTCTAAGCCATTATCAGCCCCAGTTACTGGTGGTTCTGTATGCGTATCCTCCGGAATATCGTAGCGATGGCTGTTAACCATATTCACAAAAGATTCATCTACTAGCTTTCCGCGTACAATTTTTTCGCCACCGTCATTCGTAACTGTAAACTCTTCATGGTTAACTAATTGCTCTAGATTTGCAAAACCATTTGCTCTTGAAAGATAATTAGTTATACTTCCCTCACCTGTTACAAGTTCATCAAACTGGTTTACAGGAACTTGATCATCAGTAGACCGCCCTGAAGCAAAAACTACTTCATTAAGTTGTTTTGAAGCCACCTCAGTGATAACTTCATGAGAATTTTTCATTAGGATAATTTTGTATTCACCTTGCTCAAGTACGTATGCACCATTGCTGCTATAAACTCCGCCATGATCGTAAACAGCCATGTCTTCTACTTTGAAAGTAATTGTAACTGTTTCAGATTCACCTGGCTGAATAATAGCAGTTTTCTCAAATGCAACTAAATCAACTACTGATCTTTCAATGTTTCCAGTGTATGGAGCATTGAAATAAATCTGTACTACTTCTTTACCAGCGATTGAACCAGTATTTGTTACACTTACGTCGAAGGAGATAGTTTCATCATCCCAGCTTAGGCTACCAGGTACTACTTCTTGTTCAAACGTTGTGTAGCTTAATCCATATCCGAATGGGAATTGTACCTCATCATAATAATTAATGATGTCTTCTGCTACTGCTGTCTCATAATAACGATACCCAACATAAATACCTTCTGTGTAATCCACATACTTTAGAAGAACATTCTTTTGATCAACTGCATGCGAATAAGAACCGTCTGCGTTTTGAAGAACATAATTAAAGTCACCAAAATTTGTCATTGCAGGTGGATCAAGAAGATTTCTCGTATAGATATCTACTGTTCTACCAGAAGGATTTACTTCACCAGATAGGATAGTACCTAAAGAATTAAATCCATTTTGTCCCGCACCACCAACAGAAACAATACTCTTAATTTGGTTATAATCTTCTACCCAACTAAGCTCAAATGTGTTACTGCTGTTAACAACTAGAATAACGTTATCAAAATGTTCTGTAACAATATTCACCATATCTTGCTCACGGTTAGAAAGTTGAAGATAATGTTTATTTGGATCTAAATCGTCTTCATTTCCATAACGAAACCCAGTCGCACTGAATGGACTTCCGTTTGGATCAAAAGTATCAGGGCCATCCATTAGTCTTGGAAGATCTGCACCCTCACCACCAGAACGAGCAATAAAGATTACAGCAACATCAGAAAATTCTCTTGCCTGCTGCATTCTTTCTTCTGTGTAGAATTCAGATGCAAGTGGCTCAGGAATTGTCCAGTCTTGACCGTCCATATCTATGATTGGTCTTTGTAGTCCAGTCGCAACATAATCATTATATAGTTGTTCGTTAATTTCAAAGCCTGCATTCTTAAGACCCGTTCTTGGATTAATTGCAGTGTCTGCATTTACTTTTCCAGAACCCGTTCCACCATAAATCGGGTTTGTAAAGCTCCAACCGAACACGTTTAGTTTCGTAGATCCCGCTAACGGAAGCATGCCTTCATTATTTTGAAGAAGAACGATACCTTCATCAGCGATTTGTGATGCAATAACTTCTGAATGCTTACGCGCCTCTACTGCTTCGGCACTTTCAACGTCAATTTCATTAAAATACATCGTAATAACATCAGAAAAATATGCTAGTGCCACGTTTCCAGCAACCCCAGTTAGGAGCATTAAGGTTAAAAATATACTCATAAAAATGCGGAACTTTTTCTTACTCTTACCTGACATTTTTTTTCCCCCTCATAATAATTCTAGTAATAGATAATTTCTTTAGTTCCATCTTGCTAATATCTTGCTCACTCCTCGATTTCATACACTGAACACGAGAAAGAAACTTTAAATATACAGTATACCTTTTCATTTAAATTGTCTTAACGCATCAAATTGTAAAGGTATTCATTTAATTTTAAAATCTCTCTAAAGTGTTTATAAAAAAATTTTAACATACAATTTCCTTCATAAATTTCTCCTTCATAAACGGTAGCAAATTCAGCATAAACTGTATCGACAAAAAAAAATTGGATTTAAGTAAGTACGGCATATAGCAAAAACAACTGAATTTAACTTCATTTTTTTACTAAAAGAGTAAATCCCAAGAGGGTTTTCTCTTGGGATTTTTCCGGAATTTGTTATTTACCCTTATTTTCCGGGCTAACCAAAGCTGGAACACTATACTTTTCTGTACGTGCGTCTTTTATTACACCAGCCCAATTTAGTCCGAATGCAAAGTCATAGATATTTCCAACACTATCAACATAGCTTTCCATATCACGTGGCACATCTTCCAATTGCGCTTCAACAGTTAGCATATTTGCAGGCATTTGAACTGGTAATAAAGCTGAAGGTTCACTCTTACCTGCTGCAACTTCAATCAATGCTCTTTCTTCAATACCATAGCCTGATCCTACAGTCCATCCAAACGCGATAAGGATAGTATCTGCATAAGGCTCAATTTCTGAGAAGATCATAGGTCCGTCAGCTTTAATTGCCACAATGACAGGAGCGCCTTCTGGCATATTTTCAGCTGCATATTTAACTGTATTAACATCTTCGTAGTTCTTTACGATAGCTGATTTACCGAAATAAGAACGGTTTTCTTTTTCTTCAATTTCTTCTACACCATAACCGCTTGCTTTTTGAGTTATAGTAATATCACCAGAGAGTGATTCTTTTCGAACGTGCTCAGAATCTGCCGTATAATCTCCATATTGCAAGGAAATTGGAATATATTCCTCGTTAACTTTATCATATCCAAATCCAGCAAAGTAATTTCCTTCATTAATAGGGTTTGTAATGATTGCTAATGCAAAATCAACGGCTGCTAATTCTTCAGCTGTTGCACGAACAATATCCTCCACTGCAGCCATCGGATTTCCTTCTCTATCATCTGAACCTGTTAACGTTTCTGTTGGTGTATCTGTTACAACATTAAAGTACTCACTTAAAAGCTCCATCTCAACAGGTAACTTCCATTCTGCTCTTGTTTCCATTCCAAAATAATTTATTTCATGTGGAACATAATTCATTGGAACATACACTGTTGGTTTTTCTTCAGAATTATTAGAAGTAACAGCGTTATCCTCGTTCTTTAACATAACAATCGATTTTAATTGCGCATCATATGCTTTTGCTTGGAACTCATCACTTAACACTGTCGTTGCAGCTTCTTCTAAATTCACATAAGGATTTTCGAACAAACCAACGTTAAAGAAGGTTCTTAGAATACGCTCTGCTGACTTTTCATAACGAGGTCTTATAACATCTTCCCCAAGCTCAGCCACACCGATCTCATAAGCCTCAACGACAACCGCTCTATCATTTAAGCCACCAAATTGATCAGTACCTGCAACGATTGCTTTTAAGATGCGTTCCGCCTTAGTTAGGTCAGCCACACCATAAGGTTTTCCTTGCATAAAGCCACCTTCTAAATCGTCAACAACACCCCAGTCTGTAGTTACAACGCCATCAAATCCATACTGATTACGTAATAATTCCTCAAGTTTATACTTACTAAATGCAGTTCCTACTAAATCACCAAACGTTTTTTCATCGTCAAATGCGATTGAATAGGATGCCATTACTGCTGAGGCTGCTTCTGTTTGACCCGCCAAGTTAAAACCACCATCTACGAAAGGAATTAGATGTGTTTCAAATTGCCCACCAGGGTAAACCTGGCCATTACCTCTGAATGAATGCCCTTCACGGCCACCTTCTGCAGCACCATCACCAGGCCAATGCTTAATCATCGCACTCATACTATATGGACCCCATCCAAGGTCATTTCCATTTTCATCAAAAGTTGATTGTACTCCATTTACAAATGCACTTGTAAGATCCCTTGCTAAGGCTGGGTCTTCACCAAATGTACCATCTACTCGGTTCCAGCGAGGTTCCGTAGCTAGGTCAATTTGCGGACCAAGTAACGTTCCGATACCTAGTAATCGATACTCAATAGAAGTCAAATTCCCCATCTCTTGAACAAGTTCAGGGTCAAAAGTTGCTGCTAAGGCAAGATTTGACGGAATACCTGAAACCCCTCCATCCCTTGGGTCACTACTAGTGACTACCGGAATACCAAAACTAATACCTTCTGTATAAGCTTGCATTGCATTATTCCATTTAACAGTATCAGCGGTAGACGCAGCAGGCGCTGCATTCAACATTGCACGACCACCAACGTCTAAAAATGCGATTTGATCCTCTGCTAATTCTTCAGATACACTAAACACGTGAGAGCTATATAGCATTAACCCTGCTATATCTTCAACTGACAAAAGTGAAGCTAAATTTGCCGCTCTAACATCCGTACCTAATCTCCAATCTTCATAAGGGTCGAGTACACCATTTTTGTTTAAATCTTTAAAAGCATACCCATCAACTTGAATAAGTTGAACACCAGACTCTTTAGAGTATCCTAGTGTTTTCCCACCCTCATTGGTAACGATTACATATCCATCCGTTGTTTCTGTATCTTTCCATTTCACATCACCAGAACCTAATTCTTCAGCTTCTATAGGACCTCGCGAAACTGTTTCACTTTTATTATCATCCGTACAAGCAATTAGAGCTAACATCATAATAAAAACTACGATTAAAAGCGATAAATGTTTAATTCTATTTTTCATCTACAACTTTCCCCTTTCATTTGCAAGTCTTATTTTGGTTTTAAAACTGGCTCTTCACGAATTGTAAAGGCATTCATTTTGTCGCAACTATCATCTCCTCTTACTAACTATAAAAAAAACATTAACATAAATTTTCCACCATACACCTTACATTCATGAACGGTAAGGATTTCAGCATAAACTGTAAAAAACAAAAAAGGCTTGGATTTGCAATTAACGCAAATCCAAGCCCTTTACACCATTAACATCGTTTATTAAATCATTTATCTCTCACTATGTTCTGTATTGGAATTAGTATCTTTAATTCAAACCAGTTTTCCTTTTGATCGACATTGACTACACCACCATACTTCTGTACCGTATATCGGATACTCTTTAATCCATAACCATGATAGTACGTATCTTCCTTTGTCGTTGTAGGTAAGTCACCTTCGAGCTTAAGATCCCCCTCAAAATAATTTTCAAATCGAATCATCAAAAAACCTTTTTGAGCAAAGAGAGAAACATGTATCAGTTTTTTTTCATCTTCAATGATTTGTTGTTCATATTCAATTGCATTGTCTAGGGCATTACCAAAAATGGTGCAGATGTCAATCACATCCATATCCTTAAGCAATGTACCGTCCGCAACACAGGTTAGGGTAATTCCATTCTTAATGCAGTACAAGCTTTTACTTGCAAGCAGCGTATCCAATACATGATTTCCCGTCTTATGCTGTGCTTCGAAAGATTTGATTTCATTTTCCATCTCTGTTAAATAAGCATTTCTTTTTTCAGGATCCTCTTCTGCTCTAAGAGCAATAATCTGATTTTTTAAATCATGGTACTTATAATTGATTATTTCGATACTTTCTTTTGATTGCTGATATTGAGTATATTGATTTTGCAGTATATTATGGACGGCTTTTAGTTCATGTTTTACCCTTAATTCGTTTAATTGAATATGGTAGGCATATAATATCGCAAACCCACCTAAATCTACTAAGGTTCTAATATTTAAAATTTCTTGTGCATATTGCCCACTGAAAGGGGTCCTAGCCGTCACAAAGCTTAAATTGCTGATGCCGAATACCGCTACCCCTATAACAACAGTCGACCATAACTCCCGTTGCCTAATATTCAATTTCCCATCATCAGGTATATGGCGTTTTTCCACTAACCAGATTAATAAAAAGCCCCCTCCATACATGACAATAAGTAAGAGCATTTCCCATACCACATGACTGTTCTCACTACTCCATAAGTAGAAATGCACTTGCCACTGTAATGAGGCAACTAATTCAGCGGCAACAAACGCCTTTACACTAAAATACCCCGCCTCTGTGGCAGTGATATCGCAACTAATATTAATGAATAAAAACATCATCCCAATAGCTACAAGCATATTTGGAATCCAAAAAACAATTGGTAAATCCCTTGTCACAAACAAAAAAACAGATTGAAAAATAAGAACTCCACCGGAAAAAGTAAAGAGCTTCCATCCTTTTAAATGCTTTTTTAATATGGAGATGTAAACAATACAAGCCATCCACTCAGCCAATGCTGTGTATAGCCGAGGTATATCAGGAAAGATATCGGTCATTTTACCATCTCTCCCCAATAATCGGCTAAAGCTTCCATAAATTCTTTTCTTTTCGTACGACTTACAGGAATTTCTCCCCCTCTTACAACAGCACAGCTATCTTTCATTCCATCGACATGCTCCAAATTGATCAAATAGCCCTTATGTCCACGAAAGAAAGGAAAACTAGATAATTCTTTTTCTAAATCCTTCATGGTTCCTGTTGTTACAAACTCTCCATCTTTTGTATTAAAGATAAGCTTATGGCTCTGACTCTCCACAAAGTAGATATCCGAAATCTTAAGACGTATTCCCCCCTTTTTTACTCTAATGGTAATATAGCGAGCTTCTCTTTTTTTCATTCTGTCAATAGCTCGATTCAAGCGTTGTGAAAACGAAAAGTAAGAGATTGGTTTTAATACGTAATCTAATGCATCCACTGCATATCCCTTAATTGCAAATTGTGCCATATTCGTAATGAAGATAATAACCACTTCAGAATCAACTTTTCTAATTTCTTCTGCTGCTGTCATTCCATCCATTAAGGGCATTTGAACATCCATTAAAATGATGTCATATTGTGCTTTATACTTCCCGATAAATTGATCACCGTCAGAATATGTCTTTATGTCAAAATTTCGACCCCAATCTTGCTCAAATTTCCGAAGAAATTCTATCAACTGTTCTTGATAACTAACTTCATCTTCGACTATGGCAATTCGTATCATCATTATCCTCCTTTAGGGATTTATTGTAATTGTACCTTAATGATTTCTACTATATAACGAAGTCATATACCAATCGCGAATACTAACCACTATTTTTTAAAAAAACGAGCTAGCTATAGTCTACTTTTTTTGATTTTGGAATAACCAATCGATCATTTCTTGGTTTTGGTAAGCTGGAATCCATGCAAAGTGACCTACTGGCTTGACTTCTCCTTCACGGTATTCCGTATAGTTAATTGATTTGCCCCCAAGAGATTTAATCGTAGCAACTGCATCTCTACTATAATTGACGTCTACAAGATAATCATCGGCTGCATGAAATACCCAAATCGGCATGTCTTTAATTCCTTCAAAAAAAGAAGCTTCTTCTAATGGAGTATAAGATTCGCTAATTGTATATTTAGTAACAATCGGAATTCCGCAAATTGGAACAGCAGCTGCAAATAAATCAGGATTGTTAATTATAAAATGCCATGTTCCTACTCCCCCATTAGAAATACCTGTTACATAAATACGGTCTGTATCAATAGGATAGTTTTCAATTGTTTTTGCTAGTAATTCTATTACTAATGAATAGTTTGGTTCCTCAGTCCAATAAAAAGTTAACACTTCTGTTGGTGGAGCTTGGGGTGCTAAAACATATGCAGGATGTTTTGCCTGTTGTTCCGGTCTAGCCCAAACTAGTGCACTTTCATTACCTAGAAGTTGAAGAGCATTGTCGCTTCCTCGTTCACCCGAACCATGCAAAAATAATATTAAAGGATACGTTTCGTCGGATTTAACTGTCGGTTCAAAAAGGCGATATGACAATTCGTTACCCGCATCGTCTTGGTAGGTAAACTCACCAAATTCATCAACGATAGGTGTTACCTCTGTACTATGCTGTATTTTTTCTATGGATGCCAGAAAAACTGTGCCATCTATTGTTTTTATATCTTCTTTTTGGATTAATGAGTATTTTAACTGATCTCTTTTATGTAAAAACGTGATTTCTTCAAATGTTAACGTACCTGCATTAGGATCACTAGGATCCAATTCAATGATAACAAATCGACCAGGATTACTACTATCACTAGCTTCTTTTATATCATTCGTATAGACGTTAGTGATGGTTCTTGTTTCTATGTCTTCTCCTACAATAACCTCCACTTCAAAGCTTGAAGAAGATACGTTTGATGTATCTACCTCTGTACTGAAATCAGCAGCAATGGCATAAACTACTTCACCCAGTGGAAGTACTTTGGTAATCAATGTTACATTTTCTGAGGTAAGTACTCGAGCGATTGTTGACTCACTCTCCTCTTCAATCGCAACTCCTCCAAATGAACAAGCGGTAATTAACCAAATAAGAAATAAAAAACATGTTGCTAGTTTTAAGGGGTTTCCTTTTATCGCCACTCCCATTCTTCCTTACGCTTACATAGAAATTCTGGAACAGCAGTTAACATTCATTCAATAGAGATGTTAAATACTTTCACCTGGACTATAGCAATCAATATCCTCATTCGCAATCTTTCAGGGTTAATTTAAAGCACTCTTGTAAAAACTGTGCCGAAATCATTCTCTATATAACAAGACTATAAAATTTTGGTTTCCGAGAATACTAATCAGTATAGCATACTCGCTTTTAGTAGAAAAATGGATTTTTTTCTCACTTTCGTCTTGTTGCCAAATCCTTTTCTTTGTGAAAAAATAGGACGAGATAATAAACACGACCAATTGATGTAATAAAAGAGTAAAAAAGGGGACTTTTTCAATGTACGATTATTTAATAGTTGGTGCAGGATTGTTTGGTTCTGTATTTGCATACGAAGCTAATAAAAGGGGGAAAAAGTGTTTAGTTATTGATAAACGAGACCACATTGGCGGTAATGTCTACACAGAAAAACTTGAAAATATCAACGTCCATAAATACGGTGCCCATATATTTCACACAAACGATAAACAAATATGGGAGTATGTAAATCAGTTTGCGGACTTTAACCGCTATACGAATTCTCCTATCGCTATTTATAAAAAAGAAATTTATAACTTACCTTTTAATATGAATACATTCCATAAACTTTGGGGTGTTGTTAGCCCCGATCAGGCAAAGCAAAAGATAAAAGAGCAAAAGGAAGCAGCAGGAATTACAGAACCTAGAAATTTGGAAGAACAGGCCATCTCCCTCGTTGGAACTGACATATATGAAAAGCTTATTAAAGGCTATACGGAAAAACAGTGGGGAAGGTCTGCAAACGAATTACCGCCCTTTATTATTAAACGATTGCCAGTTCGGTTCACTTATGACAACAACTACTTTAATGACCGGTATCAAGGGATTCCCATCGGTGGTTACAATGTAATCATCGAAAAAATGCTTGCAGGCGTTGACGTAAGATTAAATGTTGACTACTTCGAGCATAGAGAAGAGTTTGAAGCCTTAGCAGAAAAAGTTGTTTTCACTGGAATGATTGATCAATTTTACGACTATAAATTTGGTGTTTTAGAATACAGAAGCTTGCATTTTGAAACGAGGATTGTAGACGATACAGATAATTATCAAGGCAATGCCGTCGTCAATTATACGGATAAGGAGATACCATACACACGGATTATTGAACATAAGCACTTTGAATTCGGTACTCAAGATAAAACGGTTATCTCAAAAGAATATCCTATGGAATGGAAGTCTGGTCAGGAGCCCTATTATCCAATTAATGATGACAAAAACAATAAAATGTACAAGAAGTATAATGAGTTAGCTGTACAGGAAACGAACGTTATCTTCGGAGGTAGGCTCGCTAGTTATAAATACTATGATATGCACCAAGTCATTGGCGAAGCGTTAGTCACTGTCCATAATGAATTCGCTACTAACCGATAAAAACACTACTGCCCCCACTGCAATGTTTAGCGATGGGGGCAAATATTTTTTTCGAACGGATTTTTCACAATGTTTACTTTAAAACAAATGATGCAAAATCTAATTTACCAGACCCTTGATAGGTAAAATAGAGCGCCTGCTTTCCATTTTTCATGTTCACTCCTACATTAAAATAGGTAAAACTTTTACTTGGTTGAAGTTGAATTTTTGCCACAGGCTCTGAATGAAGAGAATTAGATACTAGCATGATTCCCGTAGCACTACCACGAACACAGACAGAGATTTCCTTCAAACCATCTATCATGAAATATTTAAACCCCGCAACTGATCCGTCTCTCATATTAGCAATATATTGAGAAGGACTGTCTTCCCTGTCCTTTCCGCTTTGAGTGAAGTAGGGATGACACTTAAAAAATAGGTTCCCGAAATAGACGCCATACCTGCCTGCTCCTTTTGCTGACATAAGATGACAGGCAATACGTGCCTCATATTCACCTTTTCCAATTAAAGGTCCGTTATTCAACCCACAACTGGTCATTTCTACTTGTTCTATGGAACCGTCTTGATTTAATACAATAGGTTCTGCAAGTCCTTGTCTGGAAAAATGATGTCTATTCGTTTGTCTATGATGAAATACATACCACTTATTTTTTACCTCTACTATACTACCATGATTATTGCCAATGTAATTATAAGCATTCTGATCACCGCTGTAGCCATTTATGTAAAGATCTCCGTTACTTACAATTGTCCCACCATAGACGAAACCACCCGTTGGACTCTTACTTGTCGCATAACAAAGTTCATGTCCGTTTATGGATGAATAGATGAAGTAATATGTATCCTTTATTTTTCTAATAGAACTAGCCTCAAAAAATTCATGGCCTTCAAATCCCGTTCCTTCTGCGTTACCAGCTTTATGAAAGAGAAGCTGCGGTTCACCAATCACCGTCTTCATATCAGCATCCAATGTCATAACATATCCACCATTGAAGGTTCGTTTCTTGAAGCCTGTTAAAAAAGAAGGAACTCCCCTCTTTGGAGCGAAACCAGAATATAGATAGACACTTCCATCATCATCGACCAAAACACCTGGATCAAATAAATACGGATCTCCACTTTTATTCCAGAAGAGACTGCCATCCTTATGACTGACATACCCGTAGAACTCATATTTACCTGCAGGTGTATCACAAACGGCGACTGCCATTACACTACGAAATCCAAGTGTATAGTATAAGTAGTATCTTCCATCTCGACCTTTAGCCACATCAGGAGCAAACATCTGTGTCAAACCTACTTTATTCATTGGATCCTGAGTTTTCTTATAAATAACCCCTTCGTACCTCCAATCACCTAGGTTATCAATAGAGGCTGACCAACAAACATAATCATTCATACAGAAAAGCTTTCCATTAAATCTATCATGGGATCCAAATACATATAAGCGATTACCAAAGACATAAGGTTCCCCATCGGGAATATATTCGTAACTTGGCAAATAAGGATTAAAGCATTGCTTTTTCAATTAATAGTTCATTCCTTCTTAGTTTTAATATGTGGGTGGTGAGCTAGTTTAAAAGTTTATAGTGTTTGTTGACTCTCTTCTATTTTAACTTATTAAGCTATAACAGTGTATCAACTAATTGATTTATTTTAGCAGATAGATTTGATTGATCATTTCAAGAGGAAGTTTACGAGAACGTAAAGTTCACTTCACAGCCCATCTAACCAACGGAAAACTAACAGACTACTATATTCCAAATTTCAGTTTCATTAGCTTCAATCTTCTGGTGTTATTCTTGAGTTATAGTGTGGTTAGAAGATTTTGTAAGTATCGTTATCGTAAAAATTTTTTAGTTTACTGTAACTTTAACGATTTCCTTTGCGTTGTTTAGTTTGTAAAATGATTTACAGAAGGAGGACAGAGCATTGGATGAGCAAGCAGTAAAAGACCAAGTCAATGAATGGTATTATTCATTTAGTAAGGATATTCATCAATATATATTTTTCTTATCAAGAGATAATGAGCAGGCAAAGGACTTAATGCAAGAGACGTTTCTCCGGGCATTCCGGCATTATCACTCCTTCTCTGGGGAGAACGTAAAGGGATGGTTATTTCGAATTGCGAGGAATGTCACCATTGATTATATGAGAAGGAAAAAGCCGATTAGTTATTTTATGGACACAATATCGTTAATAAAATCTACTACAGCATCTCCTGAACAAGTGGCTTCTTTTAATGAGACGGAACGAGAACTCCACACCGCTCTAAATAAACTCAAGAGTCAATATCGAGATGTGATCATTCTACGAAAAATGGAAGACTTTAGTATTCAGGAAACAAGTGAAATTCTCGGTTGGAGTGAAAGTAAAGTGAAAATAACGTTACTACGTGGAATTAAGGCACTGAAATTAGAACTAGAGAAGGCGGTGGGAAGTCATGAAGCCATTTGATGAGAGAACAAATTATGACGAAGATTTACAATCTATGAAAAAGAAGATCCAGCTTTCTGATAAGGAGCACCTTACAATTTTTCACCAGTTAAATAAGAAAATGGAACAAGAGAGTGCTAAAAGGACCACTTTTAGCAAGAAAAAATATTATTTCTCGTTTACTCTGGCATTCATTATCCTTGGAATTTTAATTCTTCCCACTTCTATTCCACTCATAAATCAGTGGAGTGCACCTAATGGATCTTCGTTAGAACAAGGAGTAAAGCCTTCAGACGAGAATAAAACTACCAATTCTGTTGATGAAGGTCACCACCAATTGGATCAGATAAGAAACAAGTTACAGGATCTCGGGAATACCCTTGAGGAGCGAGAGCATATTGGCTACACACATTCTATCGATCAGCTTTTTCAGTATTTGCTAGCAATTCATTTTGGTGACAAGAGTTTATTAGATGAGGGTTATAGCTATCAGCACAAATTTACATCTATTGAGGAATTGGTCTCCTCCTATCAGAATTATGTGGACTTTAGCCGTTTGGAATTAAATACTATGGCACACGAAGGATCTGAGATAGAGATTATCCTCAATTACATTAACAAAGAAACTGGAAATGTCGACTTTTTACAATTTCATTTAGATTATCGTTTACATCAATTAACGGATCTAACTTCCTTTGAGCAATTATCTTCAAAAACAGCTTTCTTAGAAGAAATTCATATTGTTGGGGAGATGATCCAATTACACATGACGTATGTGGAAAAAGTTGACGATGACTCCGCACCAAATGGTTTTCGGATCGAGGTATCAGAAGAAGGAATAATTACTTTGCCACTTTCAACAGAAGTGCCCTTCCACATGTTAGAGGACGACGTTTCTCTATTAAAGAAAGTAAATTGGACGGAAGTGACGGAGTTTCTACCTGCCTACATCCAACTACATGAAAATGAAAATGGTGAGGTTGTTTATATTAAAGAGTTCTATTTACCATAGCCTAGAAAGATGCTGGGCCATAACAAACGATCAGACAACAATGAAAGTTCACTTTCACCAACATGGGTGTATATTTGTTCTACACAAAACATCCAATCGAAGAAAGTGAACTTTCCTGTAGATGCTATTTACTGGGTAGACAACAATGAAAGTTCACTTTCACCAACATGGGTGTATATTTGTTCTTCACAAAACATCCAATCGAAGAAAGTGAACTTTCCTGTAGATGCTATTTACTGGGTAGACAACACCAGGCATCGAATATAGACATACGATAAATCTGTACGTCTATATTTAGGATCCTTGTTGTGTCAGATACTTTTGTCCCAGTCTATTTTAGTTCCGTAACTGACCTATGGACAGCCCTGTTCTATATATTTAGTCTAAATAAATCGTTATTTGCTTTTCATCTTATTACTAGTGGGCCAGCCTATCGCCACTTCATTGTTCCATGCATAATTTTACGAATAAGTTTATGTATAACAATAGATAAATGCACAATTAGCAGATGAATCCGCTAATTGTGCATTCTTTCTTGTCCACTGAAGGAACCGTCACCTGTTTTAAAATATTGTATTAATACGAATAAAGTAGATTATGATTATTATCATAAAAGTTAAGCGTATAATCATATGTTCGAGAAATTAAATCGGATTTTAATACCTGGTATTTTTGGTTCTCGTCAAATGCAATATTTTCTTCTTGATCGCCTTTTACTATCGTAATATATGAACAATCTTTTAATAAAGTTTCATCCCTAACAATTAAACCAACATAACCTGATTCTCCACTACCTAGAGACACTTCAGATTTTGAAAAACCTTTAGAGTGACCATATTCAAATTTACCTTCTGAATCTTTTCCTCTCAAAACAATTATTCCAGATTCACTACTATTATCATAAAATATATAGTAATAATCTCCTTCCTTACTAAATAGATCGACTGTTAAATTATTTTCATAAATAAATTTCTTTACGTCACCCTCATTTAAGTCAATCTTAGTCGATGAGCTATTGCATCCAGCAAGTAATACAAAAAAAATTATTAAACCTCTTTTAAACAAATACAAACATATCTATCCTTTCGATTTAAGATTTAAAAATTGAATGTAACACCAGTATCTCGAATTTTAATTAAGTTAGCCACTTCCCTGAATTTACCATAGGTATATTTTCATGTAAATAAAATAAAATTTAATATATATCAGAATTAGTGTTTTGGTCTAATCTGTTTTAAAATTTTCATTTTATATACCAAATATCTAGTTGTCACCCATCATCACTAGATACATTCAAAGCCAACTTATAATTCCATGGTACATTTCGTTTATCAAATGGCTAATCGGTGATTGAAAGGTTAATTTTCGCCATATAGACTATCACCAATTCATCGAAGGCTAACTCTAGAATTACACTCAATAATATTGAAATATACATCACCACGTAAACAAAAAGATGCAAAAGAGACTCCCCAAAAGTTTTATTAACCTTTGAGAAGCCTCTAAAAAATAAGCACTATAACTTAAAATATGTTAGCATTTTGTAGTAATGCACTCAGAAACCCTTATATATATCAAGGATTTGAGGGGCAGATTACATCATGCCGCCCCTAAGGTGAGAGTGTGTAATATCTTTAACGATATGTGCAAAAAATGCGGTATATCAAGGATATGTAAAATTCTTACTGTAACATCTTTAACGGAATTTAACCGCTTTTCACTGGATTGCGTTAGCAAAATGTTAGCATCTATTCACACAATCCTACTGTGTTGCTTGTAGATGACAAAGGTATTAAATGATGTAATCTTGTTAACCTAACTAAAACTACATCTTGAGTTCTACATTTACTTTTATAAAAAGCTCTAGAGTTCTTCATCCTGAGTTAAACACTGGTTTTCTCCAGTTTATTACTCTAATTGCTAGCTCAGTAAGCACAATAATAAATGTGTAAATTCTCTTGGGTTGGACACGAAGGAAATCAATAAGTAATGAAAGGTTTTCAGGAGATGGGAAGGGTTCCATTCTTCTGATAATCAGCCCATGGATTAACTAAATTCTACACGGCGATATATTTTTTTTACAATAAGTAATGTTCATGTGTTAAGTTATTTATTATCATAACGTACTAAGTCGTAGTTCATAAAAATACTGCACAGCTGGATGCTTTAACTTCATCTCCTCAGTCATGTTTAAAATTCGTTTTTTTCCAACCCGTCTATCCACCAAAGCTAGTATATTTAATAGGATCTCATTGCTCTTTATGCTTTCCTCTATAGGAGTGGATAAGAACTTATTAGCTACAACGGTAAAGTTTGATTTACTTAATGATGACTGTGCTGACAAAATCTCCTTTGCATATTCTGATAATTTTCTACTCCTTGCAATAACCAGTAGACGATCCTCTGGTACTATCCCCTTGGTTCCTTTTCTCACCACTTCAATTTCCTCATTATTGATAGGGAGTTGAATACCTGAATCATTCTTAATTTCTAGATCTGTCTGATACCATCTGATTAAGGTAGTTATATCACTCATATTGAGTACATTCTTTTTATCAACCGCAATATAACAAATTCCTGCTTTATCAGGTAAATAACGGTAGCTGGTTGCACGATATTCAACCCTTCCATATAACGCAGGACAGAGAAAACTCTCCAGATTTTGCTTCAATTTGCTCCAGACCATGTAATTCTCCTTAATTCATATTATAAATATTTATTGAGGCAGTCGTTCTAATATCCATAATACAATAACCAACACATAGAACATACTAAATAAAACCTACAGTCAACTAAGATAAGAAAATACTACCGTGGTTCGAGCACTCCACATGGCTAGAGTGTATGTGGTCACCAACCACAAGAATTCACTATCTCTTCCATGTTTTTCATAGAAGCCACCAAGGAATTTATCGATTTCTGCAAACACTTCTTGCTGAGGAATTAGGCTTATAGTCTTTCACAATCATGCTCGTGAGAAATATCATTTTCTATTGAATAGTATGGTTGTACTACGCAGCAATCAATGTTAAGTTTATCACTTTTCAAGAATACTACGGATTGCTTAAGGTGGAGTTCTTCAAATATCTTACTTGTGATTCGGTCACTGTGGTGTATTTAAGTGAGGGTTTTTTATGACTTTCCTTTTTATGTTTTTGTCAATATTAATTTGAGCCATTGTGATCACTTCAAAAGTGAGCCACTTCATATAATTCACCTCCCATTAATGGAGGAGAATGGAAGTTTTGGGAGAGCCAACACTCCCAAAACC